>NZ_LVCT01000129.1:0-2496 GCF_001647205.1 Rhodococcus sp. EPR-134 | reverse complement strand
GGTGGTCAGGTCACCGACTCCTGCGGTGTAGTTGTGGGAGTTGCCGTTTCGGTCTTGGATGCTTGCGAGGGCGGCGGGTAGTCCGTCCTCGCTCACCAGCGCGTCGAGGGAGCGTTGAACCGCGTCGGACTCGGTGGAGGAAGAACCGACGGTATCGGGACTGAGGGCGGATGACGGCGAGCAGGACGCCAGCGTCATGGCACCGAGGGCCGCCGCGGCAACGACCGAAAAGGTCCGGTGCCGTTTGCGGTCCTGCCGGCGATCTGAGGAAGGGAAGCCCTTTCGAATATTGTTACGCATCAGTAGAACTCCTGAGGATTGGTAGGTTCGGGACATCGTTCGCTCGGGAAGAATTGTTGTTCGATGTTGCGTGCGAAGTCGTGCACGAACATGTTTCCTTCACTTCTCGCACATCGCTGCGTCGACAACTCGCTGTGCTGCTACGAAGGCGTCCTCGCTCATCGGGATGTGATTGAGGGTGAGAGTCACAGCGCGTCCTGTGGTATCGACTCCGCCCGAGGTGCCGAAGCCGGGAATTCCGCCGCCGTGACCCCAGATCTCCTTCCCGCAGGAGCTGTTCACGCGGACTAGTCCGAGTCCGTAGCTGTCCTGCGGGCTCCTGTCGAACGGCACGGTGTGTTTCATCTCGGCGAGCCTGTCATTCGAGACGAGATCGCCGCGTAGCAAAGCCGTGAAGAAAGTGTTGAGGTCGGCGCCCGTTGCGACCATCGCACCTGCGGTGTCGGCCCACGACACGTCGCCATCGGTGACATCGACCTGAATGCCGTCAATCGGGTGATAGCCCTGTGCATGAGAACCGCGGATCTGTGTCTCGCGGGAGGCGGGAAAATAGGTGTCCATCAGTCCGAGCGGATCGATTATGCGGGTGGTGATCTCCTGCGCGGCAGGGCGTCCTGTGACCTTCTCGATGAGCATCCCGAGCAGAATGTAGTTCGTGTTCGAATAGACAGCCTTGTCTTTGGCTGCCGGGCCGGGTGGAAGAGACATCGCGATATCGACCAGTTCAGTGGGGGAGAAGTGCTCCGGTGGTTGTGCGCTTGTCCCCACCAGCAGCTGGCCGGGCTTGATGTCTTCCGGCCGTGCTCCGCCGGCGGCGAGGTAGTCCGTCAGTCCACTGGTGTGCTGCAAGAGATCTCGAATGGTGACTCGGTTGCCGTCGTTCCCGTTGCCTACGACCGTTCCGGGCAGGTAGTGCTCGATGCTCATATCGAGGTCGAGCAGTCCGTCGTCGACGAGTTGCATGACGACGGTCGAGACGAAGGCCTTTGTGTTGCTGCCGATTCGGACCCGCGCATCATCGGGGATAGGCTCGCCGGTGGCGGTGTTTCCCATTCCTGCACGAATGATGCGAGTGCCCCGCGACGGGTCGGAGATCACGAGTTGTGCGCCGGGGATCCCCTGCTCGATGACGCCGTCGAGCGCCTGTTGCACGGCAGCGTCGCTTTGCCGAGTGGAATCAGTGGAGTCAGTGGTGTCACCACATCCGCTCACGCCCAATATGAGGGCTGCAGCGGTGACTGCCGGAAGCACGGTGAGCAGGGGGCGACGTCGAAGGGTGGTCATTGGTTGTGGTCTCCTGTTCGTCGAATCTCGTGGTGAGTTCCACATGCAGAGAACAGTATTGACGTGCGTACGCGTCCTCCATGGTGCGAAGTGCAGTCTCTCGGGGGTGCGTGCCGGAGCGTACGGGGTGTAGCTGGCTGCACCTCGGAGTCCGGCGTCTCGCGGCCGATACTGTCGGTTTGACGAGCTATTTCGGAGTAGGCGGCCTTTGGTGATTGACAGGAGGCCTCAGCGACAAAGGGCGATATCCACCGCGTGTTCGAGTTTTCTCCGGGTGGCGTCGTCGACTACTTGCATGCTGACCGCGATGTTCGCTTCGCGTCCGTCGTCGGTAGCGCCCCCGCGTGTCTCGTATCCAGGGAAACTGCCGCCGTGGCTCCAGGACAGGCCGCCACACGGTAGCGGGCGGCTGACCAATCCAAGTCCGTAGCGGGCATCGGGTCCGAAGGTTTCCTCCGCGGGGACGGTAGTGCGCATCTGGTCGAGTTGGGCTGCGGGGAGCAGTCGTCCGTCGAGGAGTGCGTGGAGAAACTGGTTGAGGTCCGAGGTGGTGGAGATCAATTGCCCTGCGGCCCATCCCCACGAGGGGTCTATCTCTGTGATGTCGACGGGAGGCGCGTCCGATGACTCCCGGTAGTAGCCGCGGGGGTGAAGTTCCGAGATCTTCTCGTCGTATGGTTCAGGAAAGTATGTGTGCTGCAGATCGATCGGCGCGAAGATTCGCCGGTTCATCTCCTCGGCGAGGGGTTTTTCAGTGATCTTCTGTACGAGTAGGCCAGCGAGGACGTAGTTGGTGTTGCTGTACTTCCAACTCGTTCCGGGGGCGAAGTCGGCAGGATGTTCGAGCGCGATGTCGAGAAGTTCGCGTGGGTCGTAGTATCGGACTTCGTCTTCCAGGTAGTTGCTGTAGTT
>NZ_LVCT01000128.1:0-2366 GCF_001647205.1 Rhodococcus sp. EPR-134 | reverse complement strand
ATACGACGTGGTCGCGTGCGCGGTGAAGGCGAACACGCGAGCGGGGGTGACGGCTTCCCAGGCAGCGGTCAGGTTTTCGTGGACCGTGACAGTCGCCAGGTCGTGGTAGTCCAAGCCTGCGCGCTTGAGCTTCGGCTCCGACAAGTCGAACCCGAGAGGGCCGACCAGGTGGAGTTCGCAACCGGTGCCTGCGACCATGCGGATCGCGTTTCCGGTGTTGGGTGGGATGCGGGGCTCGTGGAACATCACTCGGAACACTCGAGGAACTGTACCGGGCGACGTATCGGTGCCCACGTCCGTGAGAAGACCCGGTCGGGAAGTGTGGGCGAATTGGTAACAAACCGGCCAGTCCGTGCGAATCTATTTCCGGCACTCTTCGCAGAACGGACATTTTGATGAACCCTCCCGCCGGTTGGAACCCCGACCCCTTCGACCCCACGATCGACCGTTACTGGGACGGTCAGCAGTGGACCGCGCAGACACGGCCCAAGGGCGTCGACGCACCCACTCAGGCTTTCGGCACTCCCACGCAGGTCTTCGGCGCACCCGGATCGGCGGTGCCGGACACTAGCGCCGAGGAAGGCAAGACGCGGCGTAAGTGGCCGTGGATCGCCGGCGCGGCAGTCGTGGGGCTGGTTGCCATCGCCGCGGCGACGGGAGCGGGCAAGTCGGAAGAATCGACGACGCCTGCTGCGACCTCTTCGACGACAGCTGCAGCGACGACAACCAAAAGCACGGTCCCGTCGACGACGAAGACCACGACTTCGTCCCTCTTGCCGACGACGACAACGATCGTGCCGCCACCGACGACAACCACCGTGGCAATCGTGCCGCTGGTTCCGCAGGTCCCGGAGACCACGACTACGCCGTATGTTCCGCCCGCTCCTGCGTACACACCGCCGAAGACAACAGAACCGGCGTACGTTCCGCCGCCGGCCAAGGTGCCCGACGCGGGGGTGTATTACGCCAACTGTGCAGCCGTGCGAGCGGCCGGTGCTGCCCCGATCTACCGCGGCGATCCCGGCTATTCGTCCAAGCTTGATCGTGACGGTGACGGCGTGGCCTGCGAGACCTAGGCGATCGAACCGGTGTCGGTGCGGCGGGGCAGTATGGACGGCATGCTCCCCGAAGAATCCGACGATGTCGTCGGCGAAGACTATTCAGACGCGCGGCTGGCCGGGCAGAAGTGGCGTCAGCGCACTTTCACCAACTGCAATTTCCGAGACGCCGACCTCACCGGACTCACGACGGAGTCGGTGGTGTTCACGGATTGTGATTTCACCGGCACCGATCTGGGGGAGTCCGTGCACACGGGAACTGCGTTCCGCTCGTGCAATTTTGCCCGGACTAGCCTGTGGCACAGCACGTTCCGAAACTGCAGTCTGCTCGGGTCGGCGTTCGACGGTTGCCGCATCCGGCCGTTGACGCTCGACGAAGTCGACTTCTCGTTGACCTCACTCGGCGGGGCGGACCTGAGAAAGATCGACTTCAC
Source organism: Rhodococcus sp. EPR-134 (assembly GCF_001647205.1). Lineage (NCBI taxonomy): Bacteria > Bacillati > Actinomycetota > Actinomycetes > Mycobacteriales > Nocardiaceae > Rhodococcus > Rhodococcus sp. EPR-134. Next base: position 874 of record NZ_LVCT01000128.1, on the reverse strand, counting down.
CTCATGCCGCTTCCGTGAAGCGAACCTGGTTCGGGCCGACATGCGGGGCGCGGTGCTGGCGTCGGCGGATCTGTCCGGTGCTCGTACGGGTGGACTCAAACTCGAAGGTGCAGACCTGCGCGGTGCACGGATCGATCCGAGCCTGTGGACGTCCGCGTCCGTCGGAAACGCGCAGATCGAGTTGATGCAGGCGGTGGCGTACGCGTCGGCGCACGGTCTTGTCGTCGACATGAAGTAGCAGCGCCTAGCTCTCCAAGCGCTCCTCGAGGCGCACCGTCACCAGCTCGCCGGTCTCCTTGCCGATGGCTTTGCGAAGATCGGCTTTGACCGGCAGCTTGTGGTTACCGTCTCCCAACGCCATGAACGAACTCTGGAACGGATGTCCGTCGATCGTCCCGCGTACCTTGACCAGGCCGCGGGTGCCGAAGAACTCGGCGGACTCCGGCCAGATCACATAAGTCCACCCGCCCTTGGCGTCGCTCTTCTGCAGGGTGGCCGTGAATTCCTTGTCCAGCAACATGATGTCGGTCCTTTCGAACTCGTCCCAGTCGATCAGCGGATGAATTCCCGTGCGAGCAGATCCATCAGCAGTCCGTCCTTCCACACACCATGGCGATCTCGCGAATACTCGCGCATCACCCCGACGTCTTTGAACCCCACCGATCGGTAGCACGCGATGGCGACGGAGTTGTCGACCTCCGGGTCGATGACCAGACGGTGGAATGCGAGGTCGTCGATCAGGTGGGCACACAGCACGCGAATCGATTCGCGACCGAACCCTCGGCCGTGGAAGTCAGGATCGAGGAACAAGTCGAGCCCGGCGTGGCGGAAGTCGGGGTTGTCCTCCGCCTCATACCACTGGATGAAGCCGATC
>NZ_LVCT01000127.1:0-8098 GCF_001647205.1 Rhodococcus sp. EPR-134 | reverse complement strand
CCGAGATCTTTTGCTGTCGCCAACCGTTGTTTCCACGGTTGCTGGCTGATGCGGCCCAGGACGGCGATCAGTTCGGGCGTCGGATCATCGGGAAGCACGTCCAGCAGTCGTGAGGGGATCTTGTTCCAGACTCTCTCCACCTGGGCGAAGCGGCGGTCCTTCGCTGACTTGCTGAGCACCTCGTTGCGGACCGTTTCCGGAGTGCTGATCGGGCCCGTCGTCGCGAGCAGCAGGCGTTCTTTGTTGATGGCGAGAAAGTTCAGTGCCGGTCCGGCGTCGATGATCGGCCGTACTGTCATCCGGCAGGATCCTCGTCACTGTCGTCGTCCTCCCAGTCGGTGAAGTCGACATCGACTGTGGGCAGCGCAGCGGCGGAGGCCCACTCCGTCTGATGTTCGATGGGAGTGATTCCGTCTTCGTTGAGGCTCTCGACGACATCGCCGACGGGGATTCCACGGAGTGTGGCCAAAGTTTGTGCGGGCACGACGTTCTCGATGTATCCATCGATCGCCCGAGCCAACAGTTTTTGCGGCGCTCGACGTGTGTCGGACTGTGTTTGAAGTGATTCGTACTGGTCAGCCCACCCAAACCGTGCTGCTATCTGCGGTGTGGTCATCGCCATCCATTGGTCTTTGATGGGTGAGTCGATGCAGCCTGCGTGGTGCATCGCGATAGCCGCCACCGCCGGAGACACGCCGAAAAGCTGAACGCAGGTCGAGAGTGTCCTGAGGTCAGCTGATGCGCCACCGACAATTTGCTTCACACCGGCGACCGGGATCAGCAGATGTCGAGCGAAGGCATCCGCCCGGATCTCATGGGGTGGGCGGTTGTCACCGGTGTCCTCGATGGCCCAGTCGCCGAACACGACGTGCGCTAGCTCGTGAGCCAATGTGGTGCGTTGACGCATAGGGTTTTTGGTTCGAGCTACGGCAATGAACACTGCGTCGCGCGTGCTGTCACGCATTGTGAGTCCGTGTTCGTCCCGGCCACCGTCGAGTACTGCGACGTCATTGCCTGTCGTCTGCTCGATGAGCGCGACGAGGTCGGCGAGTGGCTGGTTGCCGAGCCCATGCTCGCGGCGAAACTCCGCCGCTGCATCGCGGCCTTCGATTTCTGGGTTCACAGGCAAACGCCGATGCCCTGGTCTTCGAGGTAGGCGTCGAGTTCGAGGAAACGGATCAGCTGCTCGCGCATCTGCTCCATGTTCGCACCGTTGGTGGCCCTGGCCGCGTACTGGACGCGGTCGGCAACCGTAGAAGTGCCTGTCAGCTCCGCCAAGGTGCAGCCGGTGGCCATGGAGATGGCGAGTAGTTCGTTCGCTTTCGCTGGCCGGGCGTCGGTGATGATTCGCGAGAGGGTCGACTGCGAGATGCCGGCCTCCTCGGCTAGCTTGCGCTGGCTCGGGATGTTGGCGGCGAGCCTCGCCTTCTCGATCCGTGTGCCGGTCGAGGGTGTGGTCATGACAGATACCCTCCTGAATCAGTTTGTCGATGTTTGATTCAGTGTAGATGTGTCGAGGTCATCCGGGCAATAGTGACCTTCGACAACTTGTGGACGAACCCCCAATAACGAGTGCCAAACACTCGCGCTCAGCACCCGTTCGGCCGTTCACAAGCCGCCGGACAGTGCCCACAGAAACTCCGAAATTGAACGCCTCGGAGGTTGGACCAGCCACTCGCCCGGCGTTCAACGGCAGGGGTCAGCGTTCGATCAACTCGATCGGATGGTCGAGATCGTATTCACCGATATAAGCAAATACGCGATCATCTTCGGGGCCACTGCCTTCAACGTCGATGAAACCGATGTCGGCGTCAATGCCCTCGGCATCTGCCCTACGAATGATGACGTGGAGACCGGCGTCATTGGCATCCAATCCGATCTGCCGAACTTCGACCTCCATTTCCCGCTTGTCCCCCATCGTCGACCGGAGCCGGATGAGGGAACCAATCATTCGGCCACTGAGGTCAGCGATCTGCAAGGCCTTCACAGATTGTTCGATCTTCTTGCGTGCCATGCCTTTGGCCTCCTTCGCTTGCACTGCGGCTTCCGCCGCCCAGGCATCACTATCACGCGCTCACGGCGCGAGTGCGGCACTCAACCAGCGCCCGACCGTCGAGAATCGATGACGAGAGGTCACCGAAACATGCTGGAGAATAGTGAATCTCAGATCTCGACCTCAGCGATCTGAGATTCGAAATGATCGAGCACCACAATCCGCGCCGATGTGCCGTTGTCGATCAAACGCTCCGCAATCGCCGCAGCAAACGCGGTGGCGCAGCCGGCTGCTGCCCCAGCCACAGTGCCCGACACATCGACGACGTGCGCAACGTCGAGCAACCCGAGGGCCGGAACCTCGCCAAGCAATCGCAGCTCGCGCGTGAATTCGTCGTCGGGTCCGGCCCCAATCACGGCTCGCACCGTGTGCGTGGACAACACATCCCCTCCGTCGGAAGTCTCGGTGACGGTGACCTGGGCTTCGTCCGCCAAGTGGAGGGACAAAGGAGTTCGGCGGATCGGCAAATCAGCGCACAGACTGTCCGGCCGCGGGCTGTCCCTGCGTGTACCAGCCAACTTCGATTGAACGATGATCTGCATGTTGAACCTCCAACGAATCGTGCGGGTTCACGATGAGCCCGCGACGACTCGACAGTGCGCGTACGGCTCGCGTTGTGCGGCACCACCTTCGGCGTGCCGGCCGAAACATTGATGGTGCAACGTCGGGATCGTCTTGCCAGTGCCTCGGACAGGTTGTAGTTCGTCGCAGGCTCCCCACTGTTGGTCCTTTTGTTGGAGACAGCCTGGTCCACGCTGCCTGCGGCGACGATCAGATAATCAAGCACGCACTAAGCTGATGGTTCTGACCATGGAACGGAGAGAGCTCATGTCCTCACGGGTTTCCCTCGCCGAGCGACTGCAGGTCTTGTTTCGGGTATGGCACCCAGCTAACGAGAGCGAAGAAACGTCGACGGACGCTGCTGCAGCGATCAGCGCTGCTGGACACCAGGTATCAGCTGAACAGATCGACGCCCTGCGATCTGGTGCTCAGACCGAAGCGGATCCAGATTTGCTTACCGCGATCGCCGTGCACTTCCGGACGCCCGCGAAGTATCTGCTCGATGACGATATTCAAGATCTGCACGAACAACTGCTGCTCCTCGAGCAGTTCCGGATGCGGAAGGTGCAGAGCATTCAGCTTCGCGGAGAACGCACTGATGCCGACCGCAGGGCGTTGCTGCGGGTGCTCGGAGAGGGTTCGGATAGCCCCTCAGCGGCCAGCTGAGGTTCCTTGTCAGGGGATATGCGCGTGTTCCTGTTCGCTGATGCTCGATTGTCGGAGGCGGCCGGCTAGGGACCAGTGCTGGGCGATGAGCATCATGGCTGCGATCGCAGATTCGGTGTCGTCAGGGGCGGCCGGTGCAGTGGCAATCGGAGCCTTTTCATCGAGTGGGCTGAGACCGCGTTTACGTCGTTCAATGGCGTTCTGCAGCTGAGCTGCCTGATAGACCGCAATCGCTTGTGTCGGTGTGAGTCCTAGCTGGGCGAGTTGATCGTCCCAACGTCCATCGTTGATGGGTTCTGCGTAGTGGTTGAGTCGTTGGACAACGTCGAAAACCTCGCTGGTCACCCTCAGCTGACGTTGACTGTCAGTGAGTGTCCGCCGGTCTCGGATTGTTCCGAATACGAGATCGGGTTCCGTCCGTGTGATCGTCTTCCACAGTCGGTGGATTCTGAACTGGTCCCACAGTTCCCGCCGCATGTCCGAGCGAAAAAATGGGAGCCCTGACAAGGTGACGGCGACGAGCATCATTACGGCGAATAGCCACCCGTTGGAGTTCGATTTCGCTTCGACAAGTCGTTCTCCTTTGCCGCTTCCAGTCAGGATGGCGACTGCCAGCATCTGCAACGATTCGACCAGCATGGACACGAAGAACACGATTACGCCGATCACGGTTACTTTCGTGGATGCGGTTCGGATCCGTTTCCAGCTTCGGAGATAGTCCAGGGTTACCCGGCCTAGTCCGTACGCGGTGAATGCGGCGTAGATCGCGAAGTAGGCCACTGCTTGCCAACCGCCAGTGAGTTCGACTGTTGTTTCTGCGGCGCGTGCTGGCGCCGAGAGGACGAGCAGGAGCACCCCGAGTGTGGTCGCGATGCAATAGAGCGTCGGCTGTTTCCAGTGGGGTTCGGTGGGATCCCAGGAGTTGTAGACACCGACGAGGGCTGCCACCGACCACAGGATCAGGATGTGTACGAGTGTTCGGGTGAGCGTCGGCCCGAGTATCGGGTTGAGAACTGACGCGACGGTGGGGTCTTTCAGGGTGAGCGCGATGCACGCGAAGGTCAGTGCGTGGGTTAGTCGAACGTCGTAGTTGTTGAACCTCAGCAGTGTTGACCGCGCTGCCAGCACCGACCACACGAATAGAAGGATGAGCGCGTGCAGGGGGGCGGGGATTGTGTTGGTCATCCGTCTTCACCTCGGACGAATGTGTTGAGCATTCGTGTGTGGCGGGTGTCTTGGATATCCCCGACTGCGCGATCGATGAGCAGTGTCGCGAGGTATTCAGCTTCGTATTCACTGCGAGCGGAGAAGCCGCTGCGTCCGAGTATCCCGCGGACCGCGTCGGGATCCAGGCCTGGTAGCCATGCGGACAGCCCTTCGATGTCGATCGACGTGGTTGGTGGGCCTGACTTGGCGGGAACTGGTATCTCGAGGTCGTGGTCGAGCAGCATGTGGCCGAGTTCGTGGCAGATGACGATATCGATGTGCCAGGACGGGGAGTCCTCTGGGTAAAGCAGGTAATCGGTTTCGTCAGAGCTGACCCACAGGCCGCATACTTTGCCTTCCATCACGTGTTGTGGCACTGGGGAGAGCACTATCGGGTGTCCACGATCGTGTGCGATCTGTTCGACCAGTTTCCGGCTGTCCCAGGGATCGGGCAAGGTCAGATTGTCGAGCGCTTTCCGCACTTTGCGTTTGGATGCCGTTCGAAACATGCTGCCACCATCGCCTTTCGAAGAACTGTGCGTTCCGTTCAGTGCTCTCCCGAACCTGCGAGGGTGCGGTCGACTCGGTTTCGGATCGCGGCGTAGTCGAGGTCGGTTGCCATCTGGTGCACTGCGGACCGATCGTCAGGGTAGTGCCCCCACAACGCAGACCGGCCGTCGGCACTGTGTACTTGTGCGGTAGCCGAAACGCTGGACAGGATCACCGTGGGATCGAGCATGACGGACGTGGCGACACTGTCGTGGGAGGTGTAGATCGGCTGCTCAGCACCGTATGTGTTCGTGCAGTAAACGTGATAGTCCTCGGTGATGGTCTGAATGAAACGCGCAATATTCGATGTCGACGTGAGGGTTTGCAGATCTGCCCACCTCAGTCGTAGTCGGCCTGTGACGTCCATGCCTACCCAGGTCACTGGACCGGGTGTCGCAGCCACTGTCGCGGCGGCGGCCGGGTCGTGGTTGGTGTTGGTATCGCCTTTGGCGAGGAATTTCGGTTGCGCGGCGGCGACGATTTCGCGGCGATCGACCGTGCCCATTCCGCCCATGATGGTCACTGATCTGAACTGCCGAAGGATCGTCGGATCGCGAGTGATAGCGGCTGCAATGTTGGTAAGCGGTGCAAGACACAGCAGGTCGACCTGGCCGGGTCGTTCGCGTCCTGTCCGGAGGATCTGGTCGACCGCGGTTTCGTCGCTCAGCCGAACAGAGGGTGGCGGCTGGAGTCCGCGACCTCCGAGCCCGTCGCTTCCGTGTGGGGATGGTGTCGTCGGTGCTGGCCCGGGCCGGGGGCTCCCGACGCATACCGGGATGTCGGTGCGGTTGACCGCAGCGAGGACTGTCAGCACATTCTGAGCGGCCTGGTGTTCGGTGCAATTACCGAAGACGGTGCCGATGCCTATGACGGACGTGTCTGGTGCGTTGAGGGCTGTCAGTATTGCGAGCGCGTCGTCGACTCCGGTGTCGGTATCGACGAGTACATGCCGTTCCGGGGTGTTCATTTCGGCGGTCACGCGGCCCCTCCCATGTCTGTGCGTTGGCGTCACGAATAGTAGTGACTTCGCTGATCAGATCATTGACGGCCGTCTGGTGATCGCCGGACAGCGTCGTCGCGGCGAAAGCGTCCACCGATCTGACACCCGCCGTAGGTGCCAGATCAGTGGAGGTGTCTAGCTGACCAAGAAGCAATCCGGCACGACCCGGTCGGCCTCTGCCCACTCGTCTCGGACGTACATCCGTGCGCTTCGCAGGGCGCTCACGACTTCCTCGAAACCGTCGCTGTCTGCGAGTGCCAGCAGGATGTTCGCTATCGCGTCCGAAGCGGCCTCCGTCTCGCTCCTCGAATCCCCGAAAGAGCGTTCGGTGTCGAGAAGTTTGCGGCCCGTCCAGATCGCCCGTGTGAGGCACGTTTCGGAGCGTTCACCGATCTCGACGCTGATCCGTACCGGGCTGGCGACCGCGACCGCGCGGGCGGTCTGCTCGACCCACCCGGCTACTGCATCGCTTCCTTGTGCGATCACATCGTCGGGTACGAGGTATTCGACCCTGGTCGCGACCGCAGTTGCGGCGCGGCTCTCTCCGCCGACCACCATGCGATGCGCATTCGACGTGAACTGTTCCGTCGACGGGAGCGTGACTAGCTCGCCCGCATCGACACCGACCGTTGTATCCAACATGTCGCCGTCGTTGACGACGAACCGGATCGACTGTCCTTGCGGTGCGTCGACACCGACCAGCAGTGTTCCGGGAGTGACGTTCGAGCGGTGGGCATAGATCTTTGCGTCGACGCCTTCGACTCGAGTTTCGATCAGCCCGTCGGTGTCGGTGTGGTCGGCACCCGTGCCCGGGGCCGAGTCGTGGCCGGGTGTGTCCTGCTCTGCGCTTCCGTGCGAGCCGGGGTTGTTGTCGTAGCCCATTTCGTTGTCTCCTAGATCGCCGGGAATCTGACGCTTTCGATTCCATCTCGTCGATCTGATCTGTGCGGCAACGGATTTGAATATTCAATGCCCCGGCAGTGCACTCGATGAGGATCTGCCCACATCTAAATTTCCGGACAGTGAAACAGCTTTCACTACTTGCCCGACACAGGATGTCATGTCGGGCAAGTAGTCGAAGTCAGGCGACGATCCGGGGTTCTTTGCCGCTGTAGACGACCTTCAACTCAGTCCCTGATCCGAGACCGTCGGTGTGCGAGGTGAGTTCGTCCGCGTACTCCTCCAAGAACGTTTTGGGGAGGGTGATCTCATCGGAATCGCCGTCGCAGTAGTCGACTTCCACCTCATCGGAGAAGAAATATCCGTTTTCCCATAACTCCGTGGTGAACCTAACTCTCCGAAGGCCCTTTCGCTCTCCCTGCTCGCCCACAGCGACCTCGAGTTCATCGAACAACGACCGTGGGTCATCCACGCCCAAATCGAGCGCCAGAACCGGCGCGAGGAGCACTCCGATCTCCGAGAGGACCGCCCGGTCGCGGACGGATTCCCTGAGAAGGTCCCCCAAAGTGGCCTTAGCCGCGCCACTCAATACCTGTGTGTCACCCATGTCAATTCCTCCTGGACTGTTTCGTTGACAGACCCAGGATTAGGGTGCCGGCGCGAGTGCGCGGCACCTTGAGTGTCTCGCCGCACCATCTTGCTTGTGCCCGGTTCCGTCGGACGGCTTCGGACAGGCTGCGCAATTGAGGTGTTGCCCGCCGGAGAGAGGCGGCGGGCAACACCTCAACTGTCCTGATCAGTGGTTCTGCGCACCAACCTGGTACACCTCCCACTTCACTCCCCCGGCATCGGCCCACTGCTCGAGTACGATGGCATCGTCTGCGGTCACATCGACAGCGCCCTCACCGAGCGCACCAGCATCGACCAGATTCTTGGCAGCCTCACGTGCCCATTCAGCAAGGATCGGGGTCGCTTCCGCCTCCGAACCCACCACCGCGACCTGGTCAAACATATTGTCATCATGGCCTTGCATCTGGACGACCCATGCTGCGGCGAGTGCATCATCGCCGTACACGATCTCGCCGGATTCTTTGCGAACCTGACCGCCAACTACGCGCAGTCGCCACCGATCGTAATCTTCGCTTTCGCAGGTGATTTCACCG
>NZ_LVCT01000126.1:0-5555 GCF_001647205.1 Rhodococcus sp. EPR-134 | reverse complement strand
GACCACCGATCAGCGCATTCCACACCTCTGTGAAGTCGTCCGGATCTTCGGCCAAACCAAGGACTTTGGCCAACGCCCCAGCTATGACCGCACCCGCGTCTTCGTCTCCGTCGGGGGTCAGCCCGAGCGCGGAGATGTCTTGCAACTTGCCGACCGCGTAGGCCAGAGCGGCGCGCCCTTGATCGTTGTCCTGCACAGAAAAGTTCGCAGACGAATAGATGCCAGATCCCATGTCGTTCCTTCGCTTTCATTGACTACGAGTTGAGGTTCTGACGATTCCGTGTCGCTCACGAGTGCGCGTCACGGCATAGGTCGTCGGGTGGGCGGGCCTCGAAGTTGATCTGCACCAATCCGCCTGCCCACATTGCCTTCGAACTACGCGCATTGAGGACAGGGTCAGCCGCGTTGTCCACAGCTGAGCAATCTCCACCTAGGACAGCAGATGGGCGGTTACGACCGACCGAGAACACACGTTCGGCGGACCGAAGGCGAAACACCCTGTCCCACCGCCGATAGCGGCGGTGGGACAACCACTTCGGATCGCGATCAGTCTGGTACGACGATTCCGAGTTCCGCCAGAATCTGACGCGACGGCGCGAGTGCTTCCTCGAATTTCGTGGGGTGAATCTGCATATCGAGTGCGTACGCCACCATCAGGGCAAGAGAATGCTTGGGTGCTTCCCGCTGAGCTTCCTCGAGCGCCATACGCAACAGCGCTCCGTCGCATGCGAAGTAGGCGAGAACTGCGACAATCGTCGCAGCTTCGGCCCGTGCCGGTCCACAGACCCGACGCGTTACGTCCGCAAAGACAGCGCGTGCAGCCTCACGGCGCCCGGTCAGACCGATAGCCACTACCGCGTCGCGAACACGTTTGTTGAGCAAGCCGCCCGCCAGCTTCGCCACATCGGCGTCAGAGAGTGGGTGGCCGTTCATATGGCGGTCCATCGCGGCGAGAACAGCACGCACGGCCCGCGCCGCTCCTGCATTGGATGGGGCCTTACCTGCAACGATATTGGCGCCTGTGGCAGTTACTTCGATTCGCAGTTCTTCACGGTCGCTGGCTACACCTCGACCTCGTTCGATCAACGAGTCCAGCGCGGCGGGACATGTAGTCGGGTCGTCGATAAGGCCCTCAGTCTTGCTGCTGTGGTCGATCCATCGCTCACCAAACGCGATCCGATCTACCTTGATCGTTGCCGTCACGTACATTCCGTCGGCCAGGCATGCCGCTGCGACAGCGTTCAACGCGTCGTCTCGCCGAGAATTCACGCCGATTCCGATCAGTGCCACCATGTCTGCACGGTCGTCCTCGTGGCCCACCAGACTCGAAATATCGTGCTCAGCAGCGCGTATTGCTGCGTCGAAATCGATCCGCACAGCTGCCGCGAGAGCGCCCTTTGCGAGTCTGACCACGACCAGGCATTCGTCCGGGGTGAAACCGAAGAATGCCGGTACAGCGGTGACAAGTGCTCCCGCACCTCGGATCGCCGCATTGTTCTTGGCCACAGTCGCCATCTCGCTACCCCGTTTCTACGAACTCGCTGGTTGATTACGTTCACAGCTTGTTCGCACCAGCCCGGCAGTGCGGCACGCGCACGAACGCCGGCGAACGCTGTTGCTGCAGTTCGCACCGTCTTTCGCCGCATTCGATGAGCGGACAGGATGCTCGTAGCCACTCGACCTGCCATGCAGGCAGCGGACAGGCTCGGTTACGGCGGATTCGGTGTGCAACTGCCATCGCAACTGCACACCGAATCGATCAGGATGCGGCCCAGCCGTAGAACAGCCAGCCGGCCTGCTTAGTGCCGAGGAATCCGTCGCACGTCTTCCGTTGCAATGACACCGATGCTTTCGCGTTCACGTCCTTTGCGGTCAGCGTCGCTTTCACCAGCGGTTGACCATCTACACGGCGGGTGATCGATATGACCTCCAGCTCAACAGTTTCGGCCAACAGGTTGGCCCCGATCCCCTTCAGCGCTTCCCTCGCAGCCGCCTGGGTCCGGTGGCCGAGCGCCCACGCTGGTAGCTGATTCTGGTTCGAACTCACCACGAAGTGGCGAGTCTCCCGCGGTCCGCTGGTCGCGGTGATCTTCGCACGTCTCGTGACGGTGGTTTCCCGAGCTATCAGGAACCAATCCGCAACCTCGTCTGCCGACCGCCCCAGCTTCTTTCCCAGTGCGGAGCGCATCGCATCGTGGTCGGAGTACACCGACCACGGCACCTGGAGGCTCACCGTTACCCGTCCGTCGTTTTCATACACCGGTTGTCGTTCTTCAAGAAGTGGAATCGCCTCGCATGCATTCCATTTGTCGAGTCCGTCCACGCGGTCGCTCGCCAGAGTGAATGCGGCGGCCAAGCTCATTGGGGGAACACGAACGGGATTCACTCCCCGGGTCGTACTGATGGTGCCGTTGTAGCCGTTGTTTCCGTACTCGAGTACCGCCTCGGCACACAAATCTTCGTAGACCGCCTCAACGTCACTGTTCGTATACACCACTTCATGGAAATCGTGACCGCCCATGCTTACTCCTGTTGCTCGCGTGGATATTTCGTCTCCACACTCACTCCAGCGGCCAAGCGGCGCGGCACCCCTGATCACCCCGGACAGCTCGCCGACGCGGCGTCTGTGCATGGACAGCGCTGGTTCCGGAGGCTGCGCGGACAACCTCTGGATCGGTACGCCTGCAATCCGCCCGTGTTCGCATCCGGACTCCGCCGCTCAGGCATCCGTCAGCGAGGAATGCACTCGTCAGAGAAGCATGCCCTCCAGGGGAGGTGTCAGGCCCGGGATCACCGCGGGATGAGCGTGACGAGCACTGATCAGATCTACGACTCGTTGGTCGAGGAGTAGGCCTGGATCCAGATGACGCTTTGCCCGCGTCAAGCCCACATACGCCAGCATCTGCTCATCTCTTAGATCGTCGAGGTCGAGAGGGAACGGAGCATCGTCCGGCTCGAGCTCCCATTCGTGGCTGATTCGCACTCGATCGAATTCCAGGCCCTTAGCTTTGTGACAGGTAGCCGAAACCAGCTCGGCCCTATCTGGTCTCACTGTCGATGCCATCGCTGCTCGCACCTCGTCGACGCCGTATGTGTCGACCAATTCGACCAGGGTTTTAAGTTCCCCCTCCCCTGGCGCGTTCTCTACGTAGTCCTGCAGATCTGCCCATGTCGTGAATGCGGCCAGATCCGCGTCTTTGGGTGATTGCCCGGCCTTCAGCAGTTCAGCGGATTCGCAGAACCGGGTAGCTGCGGCGGCGTCACCGATCAGTGCAGTCGTCTTCCCTGCCTGCTGGGCTGCGATCACTTCGGTCAGCGCAGCACCATTGGTCCGGCACAACACTGCATCTACAGGATCGGAGATCGAGATCAGCCGCGATTCCACGTTCTCGTTGCCGATGACCTGCAAGGTTGTGCCGAGTTTCCTGAGGTAGAAGTTCGCGGTGTCTGCGACCGCTGGCCCGAACCGCCATGACTTCGTCAGCGACAAATATGTGGCGCCGGCGACGTTCGACATACTGTTAATGGCGCCGGTGAAGCCGTAGATAGCTTGGTTCTCGTCACCAACACGTATCCGCTGCATATGAACTTGATCGCGAATAATGCTGTCGATCAACGGATTCGCATCCTGCGCTTCATCCAACATCAGGTAGTCACCGGGCCGACCCACGATGGGGTGGGTATCTGCCCACAGCTTCAACATGTGGGTCGGTGTGAATTTGATGGTCCAGTTGTGGGGGTCGCGAATCGCAGCCCACGCGCGGCGGGCAATCGGGAGAACATGGCCGATCAGTTCGTCCCGCTGCGCGCTGCCGACGTCGATTCCCCTCTGCTCGGGGACGTGCTGTGGTCCGATCTGCTCGTCCATTGTTTTGCAGAACTCGTCGACTGTTGCGAGCGCCAACCTTGTCACCGGATACTGCGCGAGTACCCGCGGGCCATCGCCGCCTGCAGAGAAGAAGATTTTGTGTGAATTGATCGCCTCCGCCATCTCTCGGAACTTCGATCGCCCGCCATCGAGCTTCGCCAGGAGTGGACCGTGCGCGGTGTTCCGCAAGTGACGGAGCGCGAACGCGTGTGCAGTCGATGTCTGCACTTGTTCAGGAAAGTGTGCTTTCGCTTCGGTAGCCACGGAACGGTTGAACGCGAGGTACAGACCGTGGCGTCCCGGATTTCTGGCTGCTTCGATCCGTGCGATCCCTTTCAGGGTTGACGTCTTTCCTGTGCCGGCGAGGGCGCAAATGACGAGGTCTGCGCCGGTGTCGAATCCGTCGAGGATTCGAGCTTGTTCCTCGGTGGGATCGAATCCGCCCATGGCAGACCTGACTGTGTGGGTGTCGAGAACCGGGTGCTCCGCCATCACGATGGGGCCGGTGATCGGTGCCGACTGTCTGGCGGCTTTCGGCGTGACTTCGCCCAGCGGGACGAGGTCACCTGCGCCGCATCGTTCGATCATCGCGGCCATCAAGAGGCCACATGCGTGCGCATCATCAGCTGCGCGATGGCTGTTCATTCCCGGCAGTTCGAGTAGATCCAGCAGCGTGGCGAGCTTGTGGTTCGGCGCGATCACCATCGTCCGGGCTGCCGCGAGTGTGCAGATACCTTGCCACTGCGGTCGAGGCAGTTCCAAGCGAGCGTATTCGGCTGTGAGGAAACGATTCTCGAACGAAAGGCTGTGCGCGACGACTCCGCTGCGTCCCACGAACTCGGCGAGGTCCGCGAACACCTCCTCCGATGAAGGAGCCGACCACACCATGTTCGGGGTGATTCCGTGTATCCGCTGCGCGTGGGGATTCAGCGGAACATCGTATCCAGGGTTGATCAACGATTCGAATCTGTCGATCACTTCTCCCCGGTGGTTCATCTTCACCGCGGCCACTTCGATAACCCGGCCGTCGTCCGAGACTCCGGTGGTCTCAACGTCGATCGCAACGAATGGCGTCCGCGTGAGGATTCCCGGCTTCCCAGTCTCCGTTTTGCGGACCTTACGTTGCGTGATAATCAGATCGGTCATGGCGTCCCTTGCAGATGTGGTGATCTCCGATGGGGGACAACTTATTTGCAGCTACTGACATGTGCGTCACCGGCTCCCGGCAGGCTCCCACAGAACCGGACACGATCTTGTAGGAAGGCACTGCACGAAGGGGCAGCTAGGGCTCCAGGACAGCTCGACTGCGAATCTCCTAGACGCCTCGCTAGACCAGGATTTCTCCGCCCAGATGCTCCGGACCGGCCGGATCACACCACGATCGACCATTCCGCCAGTCGCATCACAAGTGTTGCAGCAATTCCCGTAGCGGTCAGAACTTCGAGCACCCCGGCCCAGTCCGTCCAGTCGCTGGGTAGTCGCCCGCGGATTGCGATGACGAGCACTGCAAGTGCCGATACCAACACCGCGGTAGCGACGCCGAATAGGGAGCTGCCGGCGTGCACACCAACTGCCATCCCAACTCCGACAGCAGCGAAGGCAATTAGCCCGACAGCCCGCCCGTACGGCCCCGTCTCGGAAGTGGCGGGCACTCCCGTGGCAGGTTCCACGCTGTCGCGCGCATTCC
>NZ_LVCT01000125.1:0-11374 GCF_001647205.1 Rhodococcus sp. EPR-134 | reverse complement strand
GAAAGAGACAGCCGGCGGGTGTGGCAGGACGGATTGAGAACGCAAAACATGGCGGCGAGCTCGGGTTCAGTAGCACTACCTAGATCGAGGGCTCATGCGTCGATGCACCTTCGCATACAACGCAAGTGCAGTTTCCATGTATTCGTAAGCTGCGATGATGCGGGGGTCGTCGGGATCTTCGCCGTCAGCGATGAGCAGTGCGCGGTCGTCTTCGTTCATAGCCTGTTGGACGCATCCGGAGCCGTCCTGGTTCCCTCCCGGCCTGCGGTAAAACCCTCCCGTGAGCTTCCCCGTACTCAGCGGTGATCGACAGGAAGACTGATGGCGTCTTCGGTAACGCACAGGTCGAGAGTAACGGTGTTCTGATGGTTTCCACTGGTAGCAGCCACTTTTACCACGGCAATCCAGACCGAGGTCGTCGTGCGCAGCCAAGCGAACTGGGTGCCGGCCATGATTCCGTCGATATGGATGGCGGTGGCTTTCACATGTAGCGGTATCCGGTCAGCACGTGGCGTATGGCGGGCAAGACCGAGGGCAATGTCCATGTCCACGAGCACTTTCCGTGGTGGTGTGAGCCAATGGATGTTGGGGTGCTCCGGCCAGGCGTCGACCCATCCATGGGTGTCGATCACAGTGCCTCGAGCAGTCGAGTATCGCTGGCATTGTTCTTCGGGGCGCCATCGAGCGCCTTCCATGTCAGGTTGCCTGTTCCGTCGCGGACTTCCATACGCTGTGTGCGGCGTTGAAATCCCTTGCCGGCAGCCGCGACGTCGAACTGGACGGCGTTTATTCGACCACGCCCGCCTTCGACTCCTCCGTAGCCTGTGACAGTGGCTTCGATGCGCAGGTCCACACCTGGCCAGTTCCCTTGCGTGACAAGAAGTACAGAACCTTTCGAGCGAGCCCGAGCCGTGACAGCCCGCGCCCGACTCGGGGTGACGGCTGCTCCGGACAGCCCGAGAACAACTACGTCGACTCCGTCTAGCATTATCGCGGCGACTTCTACAGCAGCGTCCCGAGGATCGGGTATGAGCGCGATGCGGGAGAGATCACCACCGTGTTCGGTAACGGCGAGGAGTCCGAGTCGGGGCAGGCCGATTACCGCCGCTCGGTGCCCGGCAGCAGTAGCGGCCGCGAGAAGGCCGACGAGGATGGATGCTGCGCCATCGACGGCGGCGACGGCGCCTCGGGCGAGCCCTCGGTGTGGGAGTAGCGCCGCGATCGGGTCGGGCACAGGCAGCACCCGGAGCGTTGATCGGGTCGTGTCCGTACTCGCAGGCGTCTCGACCTTGCGAACTGGCTCAGCGATCGACTCAGGTAGGGCGTCGACGTTGTTTCCAGCGGGGATCGCAGCGATCTTCCGACGGAGCTGTTCAAGCTTTTGCGCTTTGGACAGCACCTCCGAGGACGGTTGCCGCTGTTCAGGCAGATTCGTGGTCACAATCTGCCTCCCACTGCCGGTCTCTCACTCCTTCACAGTACTAGAACGTATGTTCGATTCGATAGTTTGGGTGTCGACAAGGGAGGATTCGTGGGCAGTACTGCCAGAATCCGGCCGCTCTGCGGTAGAGATCAGATATTCGCGCCGGATTCCACGTGGGCCACTCCAGCGGAGGTCTTTCCGCGTTCCTGACGTTTGGCGTCCAGCTGGTATCCCAAGAGAATTCCCAGCGAGAGCACCGTCGTGGACATTAGCGCGCCCATGACGAACTTCCCGGTGAGGCTGCTGTAGATGTCATTGTGATTTACGAGTGCATGCGCGGCGATGAGGCCCGCGACAAGAGAGGAGAAGCCAAGGACCAGTTGAACCGACGTGCGTCGCGCGACGTAGGGATCGCGGTGTCCGTTGAGTACATCGACGACGAACATCATCCCGAAGATTATCGGTGAGATGACCAAGAAAGTGACCATTCGGGTTCCTCTCGTTCGCACGACAGGTCAACTCAAAACCCAAGCAGGACTGCACAGTTTTCGTCGAAGATCGTCTCGTCGATCTGGCCTTCGTAGAAGGTCTCGTCGTCCTCGGATTCTTCATTCAGCGGTGCCATCTCTGCTCCCCTCCACTGCTTCCGCGAAAACTCTCTTACGCAATACGGTGTCATGCTGGGCTCCGCCCATTGCCGTTCTACTTTGGCCCTCTCGATCGCGGTGGGTATCTCAGCGCGCTACTACGAGGCTCAAATGGGCAGTGAGCAGGTCATCAATACGGGTGGGAAGATCCACGTCCTCTCGCATGATGGGGGCGGCATTGACTATTCCGACGAATCCAGCGCACACGTTCCAAGCGAGGTGGTGCGCGTGTGCGGTGTCTCTGATAGTTCCGTCTGCGATGCCTTCGTCGACAACGTCACCGGTGGTATCGACCCACTGCCGATAAGCCTGATGCGCACCCTCGATTCCGGCTTCGAGGGTCAGTTTCATGCCGGCACGCAGTTGCAGATCACTCTCGACGCCGCGCGAGAGGTCGAGGAACACCCTTCTTAGCTTCTGTGCAGGGGGTTCTGCGGCGGTGCAAGCGCCGGAGAATGCGGTCTCGACGGCACTCGACCAGCCGTGAACGAGCTGCTGGGCAATGGCCTCTTTGGATGGAAAGTGATAGAAGAGAGCACCTTTGGAGAGATCTTTGCTCGTGATCACGTCCTTGATGCTGGCAGCGCTGTATCCCCTCGCGTCAAAGATCGCGGCCGATGCGTCGAGAATCGCGTGGCGGGTGGTGAGCGCGCGCTGCTGCATGTGACGTGGGGAGCCACCGGAGGGTCGGTTGATGGTGGGCCGAATCGAATCGTTCATCGTGGCAGGTCCGTTCTTGTGGCTGTTCATCCCTGGTTTTGGCGCACTGTCAGGGGCACCTTGTGGGTAGAGGTTTACTCGTTCGTTCTCGTTGCTTGCTGCGGCGGTCGTAGAGGAGGGCGATGGGCGTCGAGGACACGTTCCGCGTCGGTATCGCGCGGTATCGCCATCTGCTGTCGTCGTCGTGACCTCCGGTTCAATGCGGTGTGTTCGGGCCTACTGTTGCTGCCAATGTTGCAGTGTGCGGCACGAGTGACTTGGCGAACAGCAACATAACAAGGTCATTTCGGTGGACAGTAACTGATTGCTTGCCCGATGCAGGGCTGCGGTCAGCGGATAGATCCGGACAGCAGTCCCGCGACCACCAGGCTGGACTGGGCCGGCCAGTGCCCACCCGAAACATGTGGTGGGCACTGGGCGCTCTCAGAATTCGATAGACGCGGCCACGACTGTGTAGAACTCCTGACCGCCATTGTCGAAGTACCGGGAAAGCACCTCATCGATGTCCGCTGGGATCGGCCCATCACGCTCACCCCACCAACAGGCTGCGAACTCTGCTGCGGCGGCCTTCGCTGACTGCTCGTCAAAGTGCACAGTGACGTTCGACCCGTGCTTGTGCTCGATGACCAGCACATACAGTTCCGTGATCTGATGGGAATTCAAGTCGTCGTCTTCGACGAGTGGATCCGGGAATGCGGGCGCGTCGCAGTCCGCCGGGTAAAGCCGCCATGGCCCCTCCCCTGTCGGGTGGGGAAGCTCTGTGCTGTCCGATGATTCGCCGTCCCGCCACAGACCGAACACTGCCGACATTAGGCACGCGAGGTCTCCGTCGTCGTAGGCGGTATTTGTGCCGGCGTCACGGGCGCGAAACAGGTGCAAGGCTTTCGCGCGGTCCGCTGCGGTGATCCTCGAGCATGTGTCGGTGACGGTATTCGATCCCATATCGATCGTCCTCTCAAATGTTCTGTCGGGGGGGAAACTCTGTATGCGAGAAATGGCAAGGGCCGGAGAGTTCCCAGGAGGGTCTCTCTCCGGCCCGAATGACGTTCGGATCAGCGCGCGGGCGCAATTCGCGCATCGCGGCGTTCCCGGCGGGAAGCCTTCGCCTTGAGCGCCTTACGTTCTCCTGCCTTCCAGTTTCGAGAACGGCGGGTCTTCGCGAATGCGTCGACCTCGTCGCCGCCCACAGTCTTACGCTTCATTTCGATCTCCTTCGCAGTCGGTGTGTTCTTCACCTACTGTCGTCGAAGCCATAATGCAGTGCGGCACAACAGGCCTTGTGAGCACGCGAAACATCCTGTCGCAACGGCAATCTGACCAGGACAGGATCGACACTGCAGAAATGACACGGCGGGGTATACCCCACCTCTCAATACCGTCCCGCTATGCCACAAGCCAGGGCCGATCGTTGACGACTGTGAGAATCACGACCCATCGGACAGGAGCTACGAAACGTGCGCCCGGCAACGATCGTTTCCCACCCTTGCCTGCTCTGTTCCTTCCGGGCGGGTCTCGAAGCTCGAGATTTCAAGCGATCACGCTGGTGCTGATGCGTGGTCACAGAGGGACTGAAATGCACGTTGATACCGGCGATTACAGCGCAGCCGTATTGCACAGCTCAGCAATACTAGAAAACAGCCTTTTAACTGCACTTATCCTGCTGTGCCGCACTCATTTTCGATGCCCCGGATTGTGAGTTCTGCTCGATGGCCTGCCGGTACACACACCACACCTGGCAGGTCTCCCCCAGATCTCGGAGGCAAAATTCATGGGAAAAACTCGCGACATCGTCGCCGACGCTATAGCCGCGCTGGAACTGCAGCGCGACCTCGTCGACGGCTTTCCACTCACCGGCGACCAACGCTCCACATTGCAGGCATGGCCCGGGTGGGGTTCGCTGGCATCGGCATTCGCCCCGGAACCTTCCGGGAAGTGGCTTCATCTGGCCGACCAGCTCGATTCACTGCTCACCCCTCCCGCACGCGCTGCTGCTGCCGACGTTGTCGACACGGCCTATTACACGCCCCCAGAGGTGGGACAACGTCTTTGGCAGATCCTTACCGCTGCAGGTTTCACGGGCGGCCGGGTGCTTGATCTCGGCTGCGGACACGGCGCGCTCATTTCGGCTGCCCCGGACGGACTGCCTATCGACGTTACCGGCGTAGAAGTAGACCCCACGTCCGCGCGTATCGCTTCACTGCTGCACTCGCGTGCCACGATTCACACTGGCCGTTTGCAGTCACGATCGTTGCGCGACAACTACTTCGATGCAGTCGTGGCGAACGTCCCGTTCTCGTCCGTCAATGTTCACGACTCAGTGCACCGGATCAACTTGCCGTTGCACAGCTACTTTCTCATGCGCGCGGTCCGAGCGGTTCGCCCTGGCGGCTACGTCGTGGCAATTACCTCGCGGTTCGTGATGGACTCCGGCACCACCGGCAGTGAACTGGCTCGTCATGCCGACCTCGTAGCGGCAGTACGGCTGCCCTCGGGCACCTTCCCTGGAACCGATGTTGTGGCTGACGTGCTGGTATTGCAGGTCCGCGCGCCCGGCCAGAAGGCTTCGGGCTGGATTGACACGGTCAATTTCTCGCGGAATCCCGGTTACCGACTGGGAGCAACTGTCGATGAACGCGACGTCGTCGACAGACCGTTGGGTGAGGGCCAAAACGCTACAGCGGTACGCGTGAATCGGTATTGGGCATTGCATCCGCTTCATGTGGCAGGTGAGATGCGCGTAACCGGCAACCGATACAACGGTTTAGCGGTCGTCACTGACGCCCCCGGCCCAGCGGTAGATGCGGCGATCACCTCTGTCTGCAGCGCGCTACCTGCAATGACCGCTGCTCCTATCGCCGATGACGGGCTTTCGGATGTAATCCTGGTAGACGCGCAAGGTCGCAAAGAGCGTTCGTTTCACGTCGTAGACGGGCAGATCTTCACTGTGACCGATGGCGCTCTTGTCCAGGTACAACGGCCGGCGCGGGAGTTGTTCGATCTGATCTCGCTTCGAGATGCGGCCATTAACTTGATGGACCTCGAGTCCGATCCGGACTTGCCCGACGAAACGATCGCTCCCGCTCGCGCACATGCTCTGGACCTGTACAGGCTGTACGTCGCAGCGTGGGGCGCGTTGAATCGGTGCACTGTGCGTGAGGGGAAACCTGATCCGGAAACTGGAGTCCCCGCAGTGTCGGTGCGTCGTCCATCGATGGGCGGGTTCCGCCGCGACCCGGACTACCCGCTGGTCTTGGCGCTGGAAAAGTACGACCCCGACACTTCGACAGCTGAGCCGGCAGCAGTACTGCTAGGGCGGGTCAACAAGCGACCGGTGCGGGTTGAGCGTGTCGACACTGCGGCCGAAGCGCTGGCCGTCACTCTCGGTGAGGTAGGCCGCCTGGACTTGTCGCGAGTAGCTGAGTTGTTGGGGCTCTCGAGCCTGCAATCTGCAGCGGCGGCGCTCGGAGATCTGGTCTACTCGGATCCACAGAACGGCGGGCGATGGACCCCGGCACGCGACTATCTGTCGGGCAATGTTCGGAGCAAGTTAGACGCAGCACGGCGCGCTGCGAAGCTCGATCCCGCTTACCTCCGCAATGTGGCAGCCCTTGAGGAATCGATGCCCACGCAACTCGGAATGCATGACGTACGAGTGAGTTTGGGGGCTCCTTGGCTAACGGCGGACGATATCGGAGCGTTCCTCACCGAAGAACTCGGCACCACGTATACGGGGGCGATTCACCATTCGCCGTCAATCGCGTATTGGGAGTTGTCGTCGTCCCTTCGATGCTCGCCTGACGCGTCGGTCCTCTACGGCACCGAAGACATGTCCCCGATCGAACTTCTCCAATGCGGGCTCAACGGCAAACGCCCTGTCGTCTACATAGACCTTCTCGACGACGGGGTCTACCGACGCGTACGTAGCCCGCAGAGGACCGCTGCTGCGGCCGACCGACTGCAAGCCCTCCACGAACGATTTAGCGTGTGGATCTTCGAGGACGAAGCACGCCGCGAACGGGTTCTGGCGGCCTACAACTTGCGGTTCAGTTCCCATGTCACTCGTCGCCCCGACGGGTCACACCTGACTGTTCCTGGAATTTCTGCTGGGCTCACCCTGTGGCCTCATCAACTCGACGCAGTCGACATGGTGCTCTCCCGTCCCCGTGCACTGATTGCACACGCCGTCGGCGCCGGAAAGACCTTGGAGATGGTGTGCTCAGCGATCATGCTGCGACGCTTCGGTTTAGCGAACAAACCCTGCATTGCTGTCCCCAAAAATATCTTGGAGCAGATAGGCCGGGAGGCGCAGCAGGCCGCGCCGGCCGCGAGGCTTCTCATCGCTACAGAGGAAGATCTCGCGCGCGATTCTCGCCGGTTGTTCGCGGCACGCTGCGCTACCGGCGATTGGGATGCCGTGATCATGACCCACGAGGCGTTCTCCACGCTCGGGGTCGACCCGGAGTCCGAAGCGGAGTGGATCGAAACCCAGAAAGCCACCGTCCGCGAGCACATGAACAACGAACCCGAATTCGGTAGGGGCGCACGTCAAACGGCCAACGCCGTAAGGTCATTGGAAGAACAGCTCGACCGGCTCCGCTCGAATGTGACTGATCCCGATCAAATCACGCTCGAACAACTCGGAATCGACTACATCCTGATTGACGAGGCCGACAAGTTCATCCGGATACCGGTTGCCACCCGCGCCGACGGATTCTCGCTCGGCTCGTCCAAACGCGCTACTGACATGTTGCTCAAAGTGGAGACTTTGGCGGCCCGGTACCCGAATCGACCGGTGGCGTCGATGTTCACCGGAACCCCGTTTCGCAACACTCTCGCTGAAATCTACTGCTGGGCACGGTTTATGATTCCCGACCGTCTCGACCAGATCGGTTTGGCCCATTTCGACGCGTTCGCTCACACGTTCATCCGGTGGGAGACTCGAATCGAGGTTGCACCCGACGGGTCGGGCTTCCGGACTCATACCCGCCCGTCCACAATCCAGAACCTGCCCGAACTCCGCGGCCTGCTAAACGAGTTCGCCGACCTTCTTCCCACCGAAGCGCTCGGGCAGAAGCGCCCGGCCCGCAACGATCACACCGTTGTCGTCGATCCTGGCCCGCAGATCCTCGACTACGTTGCGGGGCTGGTGCGCCGGGCCGAGAACCTGCAGAACACCAACAGCCGAATCCGCGGCTCAGACAACATGCTCACCGTGTGCGGAGACGGCCGCAAGGTTGCTTTGGATCCCAATCTTGTAGGCATCGAGATCGCGTCACCGAAACTGCTCGCCGCCGCTGAGACCATCGCTGCGACCTACCGTCGAGGCCTCGACCGCACGTTCAACAACACCACTCCTGGTGTCCTGCAATTGGCGCTCTGCGACCTGGGCACCCCCAAACCAGACGATGCGTCCACCTATGGCAGGCTCCGGCAACTGGTGGTCGAACTCGGGGTCCCGGCCAACCGCGTGCGTTTCGCACACGAGGCTACGACACCGAAATCCCGGGAAGCTCTACACGCCGCCTGCCGTGACGGGTCAGTATCCGTGTTGCTCGGGTCGACGCCGAAAATCGGTATCGGAACGAACATTCAAACCCGTCTGTCTACCGTTCATCTGATCGCGCCGCCCTGGCGCCCGTCCGATGTCGAACAGGGCGAAGGTCGCGCGTTCCGGCCAGGGAACCTATGCGAGTCCGTAGACGTGTTCACCTACGTCACCGAACGCACCTTCGATGCCTACTCGTGGGAAGTGTTGCATCGTAAGTCTCGTGCCTTCGCACACTTGTACTCCACCGATTCGACGATCCGGGAGGTCGACGACATCGGAGATACAACATTGGCGTACGCCGAGATCAAAGCTGCGGCTTCGGGGAACGTATTGCTACTCGAAGAAGCCGAGATCAAATCTACGGTGCGTACGTTGCGCCTTCGGCGGGCGACGCATCTACAGAATGTGCGCCGCGCCGTCCAGCAAGCCGACCAGTGCGCAGCAGCGGCCGAACGTCTGCGGCGTCGTGTCACCGCGCTCGATGAACTGTACAAAGACCTCGACGACCGGCCAATCATGTTCGACCGGTTGGTCGACGACATCGGGTACTTAATCACCCGACCACATCGAAGCGCATCTGTCGGCCCGCTGACTGTGGAAACGGAAACGTCCGAAGGCCAGATCATCGGCTTCACGATCCGGCATGACTACACGACACTGGCGGACGTCCCGGTCTCCCGATCTCAGCTCCGACGGGGCGCAGCCCGCATCGCACCAGCAGTAGCAGAGACGTTGCACCGTCTCACCGCCCCAGAGCGAACCGAATCCGCTCGGTTGCAACAGTCGATCGAACGGCTACGAGCGGAAGAGGACGCTGCTCGCAACGCTGCGACCTCGCTCCTGTTCCCTGACGAGCAGACGCTCGTCGCCGCCGAAGCCCGCCTAGCTGCGATCGGTGCGGAGATCGCCGACGCCCTCGACAGCGACCGCCAGCACAGTCAGGCGGCCTGACCGACGCGGGGCAGGTGTGGACCCCTTCGCCTTGCCGCACCTGCCCCGAATCCCACACCAGCGAACCGGCCCTCACAGATCAGGTGTGGGGGCCGGTTCGCTGGTGCCGGCGGCAGCAAAGAGCCGGACAGGTCCACAGACAACTTCCCCACAGCGCGGCCGGACAGCCACGACCACAAATGACCCTGGCGACTTACGAGAAACCTCTCGTAAGTCGCCAGCGGTATCTGCCTCTCAGGCGGCGTACACAACACGCCCAGACTCTCGGCCAACCAAGCCGCCGTCCAGAACCCACCGGACGAACAGCGGCTCGCTCGAATCGAAGTTGGCGTACTCCACCTCGCCGGTCACCCCCAACTCCGCGACAACAGAGAGCGCCGTTTCGGCCGCTACGGCGTCCCAGGGATGACCAGCATCGCGCAGCGCACCTCCACCGCCGAACCGGATGTGCAACGTCGACACCGTGCCGTCTACCCGAAAGTGCTCGCACTGCTCTGCCAGGGCGCTCGTACGGAACAATCCAGCCAACATCCCAGCGAGCCGCGCATCAGGACTGACGTCAGAGAACTCACCCCGTGTCTCCGCACCACATGACGCCAGCGAAGCAATCGTTGCCGCCACTGTTGCATCCAACCCACCATCGTCGTCACTTCGATCAGCGACGACGAATGCTCCACGGAAGCAACGACTTTGTCCTTCACCCATTGTGTCCCTCGATTCTGTCTGCGAAATCCGATACGCCAATGGTCACCAGGGACGACTGCGGGTGCGGCACGCCGACCTCATTCTCCGCTCGAACCGAGAGCCCGGACAGGACACACACCCAACGGATCCGATTTCCAACACGCGCTGGCCCACCGAGACCCCGTAGCTCTCTACCCGGTCACCGCACTGACGCGCACCCACCACCGCTCTCGCGCTTCGGGTCCAGTTCACGGACAGCGTCCGCCCGGTGCGCGATGCCTTCATCACTTTGCATGCACCGTGCCGACGAGGCTGACAGCTCGCTCCACACGACCCTGCCCTCATCGGCGACAGTTCCTGTTTGTCGCGCTGAGTGTCTGCATGGCGAGGCAGACTGCTCGCTATGCCAACCCCGCATCCCACGGCGCCGCACGATGCAGCCGATACCATCACCGCGCTCAGTAGCTCTAGTCGCGCGCTCGAGGACCTATCCATGGTGCCCGCGGCACCGGGCCTTTACGCGTGGTGGGCGGCGCCGGAGGTGTTCTCTCAGTTCCCGGGGCCCACACACCCGACCAACGCCGGGATACGGCTGCTCTACATCGGTCTCGCCACGAACCTGCGCCGGCGGATTATCAGTAATCATCTGCGCCGCAGCGGATCATCCACCCTCCGCCGCACCCTCGCCGGGTTGCTCCTCGATACCGAGCACTACCGGACCCGACGCACTGATCGCGTCGTCCTCGTCGACGAGGACGAGATTCGACTGACTGCCTGGATGCACACCCATCTACGATTGACCTGGTGCCAGCACCCCTCACCGGCCGCGGTCGAAGCCACCGTGATTGAGCAGTGGTCACCACCGCTCAATGTTGCTCATGCCAGCGGACCTGCCCGTGCCGTGATAGAGGCCGCACGCGCGGCCTACTCCGCCAGTGTCTGACTCGCCCGGACACGACAATGCGCCCAGCCCGCTATCGAATGTGGACAGATCGCCTTCCGCCTCAACAGGCCGCATCGGCCTCCCTGCCACCGTCGAGGGGTGCAACCTGAGCAGTTCCCATCACCGAAAAATTTTGATCTCTTCGAGACAGCTCCATTCCTCCCACACACACTGCATTTCAGGTGTTCGAGGGGTGCGGTCATGACGGAGTCAGAGCCCGTCGGTCAGGCTGAGTCCTGTGCTGAGTAACGGATTGTTGATGACATTCGTGCGCAAGTACTCGATCTGCGCGGTTAGGTTGGCGCGCAGCGCCGTGAGTTCATCGGACATTCGCGTGGTCTCGGAAGTAGCCATCTCATTTAGCGTGATCTGGGTGTACGCCTCCTGGAGGCCTGCCTCCTGCTGCTCGAGCTGATCAAGTGCCTGCATCTGTTTGATCAGTCGATCCAACGGGGCGA
>NZ_LVCT01000124.1:0-10813 GCF_001647205.1 Rhodococcus sp. EPR-134 | reverse complement strand
CAGAAGACGTTCCGCGTCGGGTCCATCTCCACCGAGGATGTCCCGGTCTACAGCGTTCGCACGCATTTGCTTGCCGAGTATCGCAGCGCTGCTAACGATTTCGTACAGTTCTCGATCTAGGTCAAGCCGAATTCGGTGCTCGTCGAGAAGTCTCGATTTCCATGCTGCACTCTTGCCGATATCAGCAATGACATGATCCGCAAGGTACGCAATCTTCTGCGCGTCCCCGCAGTCCTCTCCGTTACCGACTGCTTCGAATCCTGTTCGCCTGTGGGCCTTGCGAAGCTGCGCACGCTCTTCGCGTGTCACACGGAGCGGCTGCCGTACTGCACGTACAGCAGCCACACCCCCCACCAGCGCGAATCCAGCTGGAATGGCGAACGGAATCGCCAGCCCATAGATGTTCGAATCCTCAGTGGTGGCGAGCACTCCGATTACTGCCAGCCCAAGAAGCACAAAAGCAATCGCGGCCATCCCCAACATGACGAATGCAGTTTCCTGACCGGAGCCCGGAGGCAAGTCGTAGTAGCCATCGAGCCCGGCCTGTCGGCGTGCGTCTCGCTTTCGTGCGAGCTCCGGTGTGATCGAGTTCGAGTCGAACTGTTCCAGCTCCGCAAGTCGCATATTGGCTGCCGGGTCGTATTCAGTGATGTCAGAGAGAAGATCCTCGACCTCGGCCGGGGAAACCACAGCGTCGTTCACCGCGCCGGCCGGGAGGAAACGCGGTGACGGGTCGTTCGATGGTGTCGTGCTCATCAAGAACATCTCCATTCTGCTGTGTAGTGATGAATCCTAGTGTTCAGTGCCGACGGGGCAGCTACGCATTGGTGTCAGGCGGACACTGGGAGGCTGGCCGAATCATGTTGAAAGACAGTGTGAGCGATCCTGCATCGCCACCCGTCCCGCACCAGTTGCATCGGCATTACGCAGCACTCGGGGACCATGGCAGCCGGAATGTGGGGCGACGTCGGCGCCGGCCGATGTCGGTGCTCCCAAGGCAGCACACCGAGTCCCGAAGGAAAACGTGCTGAAAGATCGGAGTACAGCGCGATTCGGTCATGCTTGAGCAGGTAGACGAGCAGCTCGCTGATTGTCGTCACCCCTGGAATCGGGGACGTCCCCCCGACGCTGCGGCCATCGGTGTCCAGCCACACGAAGTCCGTACCGGAGAGGTTCCAATGTCGAACCATATCCATCCCACAGTCCTCACACGCTGTCGTCATCGCTGCCGCCAGCATTGGGAGCGGGAAGTTGGGTGAGCAGGGGGTCGACGTCATTTCAGCTGCCTCTCGATGATGGGAATCGAACTCAGCCAACGATGAGCGAGACCCGTTTCAGGCGCGGCACACTCGATCACCGATCCGGACTATCTCAGCCCAACCCACGTCGCGACAATCCGGACAGCCCTCGTTTCCCAGACTGAGGTGGAACCCCCGAAAGAAGGTTCCCGGACGATCAGCCCCAGCAGACAGCGCGCTCCGATTTCAACGCCCACTCCGCCACCTCACGAAGCGAATCGAGCGCGGACTCGGTGTACCCGGCGCGTCGACCGCCTTCAATCCACCGAGGAGTGCCAGCCATCTCGTACGACGGCACGCCCTCGTCGGAAGGCGCGATCGCTTGCGCCACCATGACCCGGCCTAGAAAGTCCTCTGCCGGGCATTCTCCGCTCGATTCGACCGCGTCGTCACCGTTCCCGGACGCAAAACCCAACAACTCCAGCAGGCGCACAGCATTGTGGTTCGAGAAGTTCGCAGACGGTTCCTCGCCGCTGTCGGCAGTCTCGATCTCGAGCTGAGGGCCCCAGATGCGGGCTTCCTCCGGATCAGTGCACCCCGGCAACAATGCGCCAGTGCGCTGCATGTCCTCCAAAGCCGCTATCGCAGAATCGTAGTCACCGATGCGTTCGCTGCGGCCACCCATCTGATCGGTCAGGCGGTATCCAACGATCTCGCTCATCTCGGGTGCAAAGGTGATTGACATGGTGGCCTCGTTTCTCGCTCGGGGAAAATGACTCCCTCACGATCTCCAATCCACTCGACAGATGCGGCACCCCAACGGGTTCGACCGAACTTCAACGGCGTCAGCGACACTCGGGTCACGGCGCGGCCAACACAACGATGTCCTTCCCGATCCCGGACTGTTGGCCGTACCACTGCGGAGCCGTCAACTGGCGCGCCGTCAGCAGTCCGGCAGTCACCGCATCCCACACCGCTTGCGTGAGCCTCACCATGAACTGCCCGTCGGTGTCGTCGTAAACGGTCGATGGATCCCACCGTACGAACCCCGGTGCTGCGACGTCCCTGGCTGCGTCCTGCAGCCTGCCTCGCGCGATCGTAGTCGGCAGCACACCGGAATTCGGCAATGTGCAAGCCCATTCGTTGGTCCACACCATCTCGGGCATTGCAGTCTCGCCGACATTGTCACGGACGGCGGCCGCTACCTGCCTGTCGATGTCAGTACCGTCCTCGCCGCCGATGTCGCCGGTGACAATCCAGTCCGCAATCCGCACAACCGGCCTGCCGGCGGTGTCGTCGAGATTCCATGAGAGCGCGCGAATCGGGTCAGGACGCGGTGTTGCTTGTAGATAGGACAGGCTTTCCGTCAGGTTCGCTCCCACACTGCCCTCCCCCTCGCCGCGACGGCATTCGACGCTTCGAGGCAGCACGATGTGCCCCTTTGCCGTCGGCACGCACCGGAGGTCTGACAAGCCCTGCCGGTAGGTACGCGTGTGAGCGAGCGTAGCCAATGACTCCACGACTTCCGGTGTGACGAGGTAGATGGTCGAGTACCGCAACGACTGTGCGCGGGTCCGCAAAACTTTCCGCATCAGTTGCGCCGGGCCGCTGAGCTCGTCGTCAGCGTCGATGCCTACGTCGTCGACGCTCAGTCCGTAGAAGTACTGGATCCACTGCCGGAGCATGTCGGCGTTGGGCTCAGAGATGTTCTGCGTTGTGGTCCACCAGCTGTATGCGTTTTGTTGTTCGACGAACAACCGCATGACCGCGGCCATGTCCGTGCGCATCCACGCCGTCGCCGCGTCGAGTCTGCTTACCGCCAAAGCTGCCTCGCGTGAGCACTCCCAGGGTCGATCAGTATCGGTTGAGGTAGCAGTCATGATCGTGCACCTTTCTTGGGCAGTGAAGTGTTCTCGTGAAATCTATGGGCAGGAACACCCGAAACGCGTAGTCCATGATCGTGCCCATGGATACGACGAACTGGCACGCCACACAAACGACTCTGCTGTGTGAAATCTTGCAAGACCGCAACATCGTCGTTCGGCGCGATGTCGTCGAGGCCTTCGTATCCAACATGCTCACGTTGGTCGCCGAAACTGCCGGTATCAGTGAACATGCGGCCAGCGAAACAATC
Organism: Rhodococcus sp. EPR-134; assembly: GCF_001647205.1. Taxonomy (NCBI): domain Bacteria; kingdom Bacillati; phylum Actinomycetota; class Actinomycetes; order Mycobacteriales; family Nocardiaceae; genus Rhodococcus; species Rhodococcus sp. EPR-134. Next base: position 7,441 of record NZ_LVCT01000124.1, on the reverse strand, counting down.
ACGGAAGCGGCAGCGGAGCGATGGGCGGACAGCCTCGCTCCGACGATCCTGGCGATGGAAAATCCTTGCGACGGTACAGCTTCTGGGGTGGTGTTGGTCTCTGCGCACACTCTCGCGCAAACCGCCGCAACGCTCATCGAGTTGGTACGCGCGGCCGCCTCGGTCGAGGAGTTCATAGAGTTGGTCAGCCTGGGGATGGCCGACTACGGCGGCGATCTCGCAACGCTTCGGGGAACGGCTCTCGACGCCCGTCAGCGGGTCCAGGAATTGTCGCTGGAACTCGCTCGCCATCTGGTCACTCAGCCGCCGATGGAGATGCTGCAAATCCCGGTCCGAACTCATGCACTGCTGTGTGATCTGCTCGATCAGCTGTCCCAGTCCGAGCTGCTGCCGATCGCCGAGAACAACGGCCACGGCACCTATCACCACACCGTTGACGGTGAGTACACGCTCGGTGACGTTGTGGCGGCGACGTTGCATGACTTGGATGTGGCGTCGACGTACTGAACGCAGGCCGGAACTCTCGGCGATTCCGACCTCAGTGTGCCTCCTAACACGAGGACCTGATTCGGTAGGAGTTGTTGCAGTAGGCACTTTGCTGATTCGAGCTTCCCCGGCGATTTCCCCTTGCAACGATTGCGTTCTGCGTCGATGTTCACCTGTGCGTGATGTGCCTCGAACGCACAGGCCGCTGGTGCTTCTCACAGCTCGTTTTCGCGGCCAGCTGATGCTCCCCGAAGCGCGCTGATCGCCGGCCCGATACCCGCCAGAACCAGCCCGATAGTGCCGCAGATCAATCCCCATATCCACGGACTCAGCGACGACAACGGCGATGCGGCGGATCCGTCGCCCTTGGTTGACGTGAGCGCAGTCGAGACGAAGGTTCCCAGGAGGAACATGACGATCGCGTATGACCCCACCATTTTGAGTTTGAAGTACTTCCGATGTGGATTCATGCGCGTCTCTTCTCAGTCTTGGGGCGTTTCGGCGCCGGCCAGGTCGGTAGCGCCTCTCGCGGAGTCGCATTCGCGTACTGCAGCTGTGCACTGCCGTTGAATGAGATGACGATATTCCTGGCGGTTCCGGTGTTGCGGCACGTTGTACCGGGCGTGCGCGCTTTCTACGTGTTTGACTACACAGTCTCTCGTCGTCTCCGTCGCAAGCAGGTGTCAGCCGCGAGAGCTGCCGGATGATCGCCACTCACCGTTCACTTGTCGGTTCTGACGGCGCGGCGTTTCGATGAGGAATTCATCTACCTTGCAGGAGGGTCCGTTCATGCTGAATTCGCAGAATGCACTCGAATGTCGTCAGCTCGTCCGCGGAGATGGTCTCTGACCACCCGCCAGTCTGCGCCATCTCGGACGGACCCAGCCACACAGGAAGGTTGAGATCACTTCGCCACCACCGCTTGATTGCCCGCTCAACAATTGCAGCATCTGACCCGCGCGAGAAGAGCTCAAGGTGGATGACCTGCCACCCGCTCAGCTGAAACTTGTCAAGGCGATTGGTCCCCACGCTCGTGATCCCGACCTTGTGGGCACCGAGCACGGCATGACTGAGGAAGTACAGGTATCCCGGCCTTCCCGGATTGAATCCTCCCTTCTCGGAGCACTCGGGACAGTCTTGACCATGGGTTCTGTTGTTCACTGTCGAGAGCCACTCGTGGCCCCGCGCGCATCTGAACCAGGCTTTTCGATTCGAGAACACCGCGGTGTTCTCAGGTGTCGCACTACCGTTACGAGTGGGATGCCAGCTTGCCGCGACCGTCGGGCTTCGGGAGGCCAGATCGTTGATCCCTGCCAAGACGGTCTGTCCCGCGCACGCCGGGCAACCGGCCCCGGATGCTCTGCTCGCGATCCGCGCTTCCCACTCGTGTTCAGCCTCGCACCTCCACCACGCCTTCGTCCCGTTCATCAACGTCACCATCTCGGGTGTCCTGGCTCCGTTGAGCCGCGGATGCCATTCAGCGGCCAACATCGGGTTTCTCGCTGCGAGGTCGTTGAAGCCCGCCAGAATGCGTTGGCCCGAGCAGAACGGACAGCCATTTCCAGCCGATCGCTCACTTGCGCTGGCCTGCCACTCATGGCCGAGGAGATCCCTCCACCAGAATCGTTTCGCCGTACTCCGAAACACATTCGCCGGGGACAAGGGTGCGTTGAGCGTCGGGTGCCACTCGGCTGCGAGCGCGGGATCGGTGGTACCCAGATCGTTGAAGCCCGCCAACACTTTTTGGCCGGCACAGACGGGGCAACCTTGGCCGTTTGACGTCCGGTTGTTGACGGTCGACTGCCATTGGTGCCCAAGCCCGCACTGCCACCACACTTTACGGTTCGATTGCGCCGCTATCGAGGTCGGCCGGAGATCGTGGTTGCGGTCGAGATGCCATTGGGCCGCAACGACAGGGTTTTCGGTTGCGAGATCGTTGAAGCCGGGCAGAACCGCATTGTTCGAGCAGTACGGACAGCCTGTTCCGTTCGCACGATTGTTCACCCGTGCCTGCCACTCATGACCCAACTCATCTCTCCACCAGACGGACTTTTCCGACCCCGCCGTCAGGGTGTCTGGGGTCAGCTCACCATTTTTGGTGGGGTGCCATTCACGAGCAAGGTGGGCGTGGGTGTGGGCTACGTCGTTGAACCCAGCCAAGATTCGTCGACCCGCGCAGTAGGGGCAACCACTCCCGCGGCTCGTGCGGTGATTAGGGGTGTCTTCCCATTCGTGTTGATGAGCGCACATCCACCAAACTTTTACGCTGGATCCGAGAGTCACCAGGTCGGGGGTGCGGCTGCCGTTCTTTGTCGGATGCCATTGCGCGCTGAGGTCTGGGTGGGACCGCGACAAGGGTGACTTCATCGGACCATCTTCTACCGCCCACTTCGAGAGTTCCAGCATCCGTCGGTCGAAACACCCAGGGCATAGTGATTGTTGCGGCGGCCGCCAGGATCTCGAATTCTCTTACATTGACCACACATATTGACACTCGGTATTCAATTTTTTACGCGCCGCTGGTCATCGTATTTCTGAGGTATCCGTTAGCGCCTTTTCCTGTGAGTTTGTCAACATACTCAATAGGCACGGCTTTCGTAAAATGAACAATTAGCATCTACCGGTGCCTGAAAACTCCCACGGACCATCCAGTCCGCAGCCTGGATGGTATCCAGTACCTCAATCGCCGTCTCTTCGTTGGTGGGACGGTCAGAACTGGACCGATCAGTGGGCCCCGCCACCAGCGACACCGTCGAACACCTCCGCATCTGTAGGTTTTCCGGCAACGCAGTCGCCACCGCCTCTCCAAAACAAGTCACCTCGACCAACTGATTTTCAGCATCTGTGGAACACCGAGCAACCTGCACCAAACAGCATCACAAGTACGTCGGCGACGAGGCTGGCCGAGGCGCCGAAACGGACCCGCGGACGGTTGGTCATAGAGCTGGTGGCCCTCGGGTTCCTGTTGCTCTTTACCACTGCGACTGTGTTCGGCATTTATCGTCTCCTCGGTTTCACGGACCGCGGGACGATAGTCGGGAATTTCGTCGTGGCCCCGGCCCTTACTGCTGCACTTGGATATTTCCTATTCGTACGTTCTCGGCAATACGCCGAGAACGACTCCCGCGGCCCAAGTGAGGGCGCTCGCTTGCACCGGAAGACCATGCTGGCCGGAGGCTCGATCGTACTGGTGGCAGCGATGATCCTTGCCGGATTCATGACGCAGCAATCGAGTACTCCGACACTGTCCGGTTCGGAGCTGCAGACAATGATGCGTGAACAGCTTGGCCCGGCAGCTACATCAGGTGCGCTGACCGGCACGATCGCGTGCCCGACGAGTCGCTCCTACAGCGATGGAGATGTCGCTAGATGCACGATGGACATGCAGTCCGGATCGCAGGTCGTTCTCGTTGCAACGATCTACCGCACAGACAACAAATGGCGGATCAACCTCGACGTCGGATAACCCCCGCAGGAAAGTTCGGGAACCCAGCCGGAACATATTAAGGTGGTGCAACTTTCGAAGAATTCGAAAGTTGCACGTCATCCGCTGCATGTACGAGACCGACAGGATTCGGCCGTTGTGGAAACAAGCAGGCACCTCCGGCGCGAATGCCTCTGATGTCAACCTTTACAACGCAAGCATGTACGGCACGAACCTGACCGGAGTGGACTTTTCTGGCGCCTACATGCGGCACGCGAACCTCGCGCATTCGGGCCTGAGCGGTGCGATCCTGATCGGCGCTGATCTGTTCGAAGCGGACCTGACGGGGGGGCGAACCTCGACAATGTCTGCTGGGACGATTCGACCCGGTGGCCGACCGATTTCGGCGCGATCCATCTCCACGCTCATGCTGAACCAGCGAGAAGCCATCTCCGACAGCGTTCCTCAACCTTCCAATACAAAGTCCGTGAGCAACGTCGCCATCAGCCCGCAGGTGCCAGCCCGCTCTTGCTCACACACCTGCACCCGACTACGCCGCCACCGGTGGCAACTCGACGCGCAAGTCGTCGGGCCACCGGGCAGCCGAAGCTGGGGGCCGGATGGGCTTGAGCACGTCCCGCATATCGAGGTCGTGATGGTCCTGCCAAGCACGGCGGTTGTTGCAGAACTTCGTCCACAACTGCTCGTATCGTTCAGGATTGATCAACTTCGGAACCACTTCCGTCGGGGACACTGCAATGGCCACCAGACCATCCGGTCGCGAGTACTTCCATTCTGTCCACACACCGCGGTCAGCATCGACCACAGATTCCTGCGCGTGCAACCCATTCACCAACTGTGTCCCGACTTTGGGCTGCATCGGTTTCGCCTGTCCGTCCCGATCGGACTTCGTCTTGAAGTCACCGATGTACAGGTGGTTTTCGATCCGGAAGATCGTGTCCAGTGTTCCGGCCACGCCGATGCTGTGATTCCATACCGTCACCTCGTTGGCGATGGCCTTTACGTTCCACCGCATCCACCAGTCGATCAACGCCGACGCGTAGTCACCCTCGCCGTGCTCGTCGAGGTCCGCCCTCGCCTGGTCAACCTCGAATCGGTCAATGTTCCCGAGCTGCCATTCCCCCAGTAGTTCAGCGAGGTTGTGGACGCGGTCGCCTCGTTGAGCTGCCTGGTCTGCAACGACATCCGGTGTCGCAGCGATCGCACCGCGCACGGCACGGGCTATCGCATCCGGCTTCCGCGATCTCGCTGCCGCTCTCTCCCTCGCTGCGATCACATGGGGAAACTGATTACGCAGCGTCTCTTCGTCATTGCGCAGGTATGCGGCGGTCGCGTCCTGAACGAGTCGGGCCCGCCAACCCACCAGTGCGCTCCCCTGCGGCCGGACCCCGAGCTCGGGAAGTTTCGAGAACGGGTCGGGAAGATCATCGGCGTCCATCCCTTGCACAGTCGTAATCGACGGCACCTGAGGCTCGTCGCCCACAAAGCGGCCATACATTCGGCCCCATGCGGTTTGGTGAGAGAGCTTGGGAGTGGTCATGGATGCGAAGTTAAGTCCAGGCTCCGACACTGTGCGGCACCGGCATTGCAGCAGCGAGACCGTCGCCTGCTGAATACTCGTCGAGTAGCGCCGGCGTGCCAGGGACGAGCAGATGCCGGCGGCCGCCCTGCCAGAAGTAGGCGGCCTTCGGATCCACCCGGATGAGAAAAGCCAGGTCGTCGGGTCGATCAGCTCTCAGAAAATCTTCCACCCGCCAGCGGCCGCACCTCACGTCGTCCCCGCTCGCATAGACCAACATTGTTTGGGACTGAGTTTCGCACCACCGGTGGACGCGGGCCTCACGCCGGAGCAGCTCGATTCCCAGCGTCGGCAGACTCGTGTGCGCTGGGACTTGCTGAATCCACTGCAGATCATGCGCCCATACGTCGAATGCCTGCTTCTCCTCATTCGTCGTCCAGTCGTGGTGGCCGGCCGAATCGATGCGCGCGACCTCAACGCCTTCACGGATGAGGAGTTCCCGATCGAGATCAAGCCGGTAGGAGCCATCCGGAACATAGGCGGCGGTGGCGGGTAGCGCCTGATAGCGGTATCCCGGATGCGGCCGAACTGGCGTGGCGACAGTGGTCTGTCGCCGCGGAAGGTACTGCGGATCGTCAGTAAATTCGTCCACCCGGGCCGCAGGCGGGCCGGTATCGCGGTCGTACGTCATGCTCACTTGTCCTTCCCTTGTCCGACAGACCTTGTCGGTGCCTTCATGTATACGAGGTGCCCCTCGCCGGCGGGGCACGCGCGCATGCAGCCGGCCACCGGAACTCCCTAGTGCACACTCGTTGGCATGAAGACGTTTCCACAGACGCGGGTCTCCTTTTCGGCGAGCGACATCGACTGTGTGATCAGCGCTGCTGACAGCGGGCTCGTGCAGCACGCACTCTCGCAGGCCTTGCGAATCGTCCTTGAATCCGGCGGGTCGGCCCCGGGAGTGGAACCGATACAGATCAGTGAGGCACTCGAGCTGTTCGCCTGGATCGAGATGAGAACCTCTGGCGAGTCCGGACATTTTCTCACCGGTGAAATCCCGATGGTCCACTCAGCCACTGCGGCCCTGATTTTCTCGCGAGATGTGTTGCTGGCAACGGCCGGCAACATCGAAGCCGGTGTATGCCGCGTCCCCGATCAACCCGATCAGTCCCCCGCCGCTCATGCAGGCGGTTACCGCGATTGCGCGAGCTGGGTGACCGACTTGATCAACAATCAAAACAACAAGGCCCCTGACTCCGCATACCTGGCCGGCCCCTACTGACTTCCTACCCGAATTGAGGGATTCCCATGTCTACAGCCACTTTTCCGCAGTATCGACTGTCTGCGGACGTGCACCAGGTCAACATCTATGCCAGGTACGCCGCGATGGGGATGCTACGTAGCAAGCTCGCCGACTCGCTCCGCGTCCTCCTCGAATCCGGGGTGCCGGCGGCTTCGGAGCTCGATCCTCGCGAGATCGCCGAACTGCTTACCTCTCTCACATTCACCCTGCCCGATGTCGACGAGCACCCGGAGTTGTTTGCCCAGGATCCGACGATGGTCTACATGCCGAGCGGCGCGGTAGAAGGTGCGGCACAAGTTGTCCGGCGGACTGGGGAGCACATCCAATCCGGACTCTTGGCCGTACCTGCGAAGCCCTCTGCTGCAGATCCGCGTGCGTACGGCCAGTCCTACATCGACGTCGCAGACGCAACGCAGGACATGATCGAACAGATCCGCACCGGAAGTTGATGTCGTACGGCTGGTCCGGTAGCGCACGGTCAATAGTGCTGTGTTGCAGAAGGCTGAGCGCTTACGTCGACATTCGCGGCCACCGATGATTGGAAGCTGTTCGCCGGCCGACGTGGTTTTAGATCATGCAAATGACTCAGATTCCAGCAATGCCACAAGCGCCTCCCCGACGATGTCGGCGACACGTGCCGGATCGTCGAGTTCGGTTATCGTCACGCCCGGCAGTCCGGCAACACGAT
>NZ_LVCT01000123.1:0-4214 GCF_001647205.1 Rhodococcus sp. EPR-134 | reverse complement strand
AGATCTCGTCGAGATTCGGAAGATCCGCGTCGGTGATCACAACCACGAGTCTCGTGCCGGCACCCGAGGTCAGCTGCAGTCGAGAATCCAAGGCCAGCAGAGCCTCCGGAAGCCCGTCGCTGACGCCACCGGCCTCCGGGACATACACGGCGCCACCGATACTCTCGGCCGGCAGGTTCGCTGCTTTCGCGTTCCACACGACCGTGGCCGCCGCACCTCGATCAACTGCTGCCCGATTGACCATCCACGCAGTCACTGCGGAGATTTCGAGCACCGGTTCCATCGACTGGGAGACGTCGACCGCGATACCGACCGCCCACGGTGGTGCTTCCACGACGGTCCGGCGCGTGCGAGACCAGGGCGTCGCAGTCGGAATCATGCCCGCCGCGATCTGACCCTCACGGCGGGCCAGCTCACGGATCCGCATGCGTCCTGGTGGTACAGCCTGCGGAATGTGTTGCGTGCGTTCACCGCGGTCGAGTGCAGCCTCGACCGCTCGGTTCAGCCGGAGGGACTGTGCCAGCTCGCCGTCGGTTGGCCTTCTGACGCTGTGCGCAAGACGCCCGGTGCTGGCGACGCGTCCAGCTGCTGCGATCATCTGGCGCTGGTTCTCCGCCGCTGTGGTTACCCGGGCGGCAGCCGCCGATGGCGGAGTGATGTGTTCGGCGGCCTGCGCGGTCGCCGCGGTACGCCGGGCCATCGCTGCGAGAGCATCACGGAGGCTGGTGTTCTTTCCTGAAGCGGCGATCTCGTCGCCGGCGCCTTCGCTGGCTCCATGTTGAGGGCTGCATCCAGCGCCGTCATCGCCATCGCTGCCCTCGCTGTCGACGTCCGCGTCATCGAACTCGTCGACAATCGCTGCGGCGATCGACTCCGCGCACCGCACCAACCCATCGACGTCACCGTCGTCGAGAGCAACCGCTACACGCGTCTGCTCGACAACAATGCCGATTTGCTTCTCGGTCAAGAACTCCCCGGCTACCTCCGCGAGATCCGGAAGATCGCAGCGGTCATACACCCCGGCATCGATGCGACCACCCACCAAGATCAGGAGCCGAGCTGCCGAGGATGCGGAACTGGCTGTGCAGCTTCCAAGCAGATGCGAAGCCGAACTTCTCAGCCATACCCGATCCTGTGGGCGCCGCGCCACGACTCGCCCTTCCATTCGTGGTTCCTCGAGGAGCGCAGCCCACGCCCCCACGGCCTTCGATAGCCGCCCCCGCCGAACGGTGTGAGCTGCATGGCCCGCTTCGTGCACAGCTACTCCGGTAAGGACCGGGAAGCGTGCGCGATCGCGGCGGTCACGAAGGTCGATTTGGTTCGGATCATCAGAGGGAGAGAGTGTTTGCGCTGCGTCGATGGTGACGGTGGCGGTCGTGTGAGAGTACGCGCCGGCCGGGCGCCCGCCTGCCAGTTCTGGGGTTGCGGCGATTCCGACAACGGTCATCAGATCCCGGCGGGCGGCGATCTCGTCGACGAACCGACCCACTCGCACGGAGAGCTGACCCCACGCGTCGGCTGTGAAGGTCTGTACTTCGTTGTCCATCGTCAGGGCGGCGGGTGCATTCATGACGTGTTACCTCTCTGATGACGTTCGCTCCGAAGTCACTGTCTCAACTGGCGCAGGTTTCCGCGGCACACCAGTCGTGCCGCACCGATGTCGCGGTACCGGGAGTCTGAGTTCCGACACAGAATTGAGAAAGGGAAGGTTCCATGATCGAAGCGACATTCGCGGTCTGGGCGGTACAGGCTGGAGACGGGCAGGTCACCGCCACCGTCGCCTACCGCGACCCGTTCACCAATACCTCGACTACGATCACTGGCTTCGGGGCTGAGTCCGACTTCCAAGAGGGCCAACTCGTAGTCCGAGAAAGCACCACGCCACCGGAATCCGCCGCGACTGTGTTCGCGGACGCTTTCCACACCTTCTTCTCTTCAGATTCCGATCACTCGAACCGCGTGATCCGATTTCCACAGATCAGCACTGTTCGCGTGCCAGGCGACACACCGGTGGATCCGAGGGACTTCTTTCCACCGCTGTTCATGCTCGAGTTGGCCGAACAATCGGACCCCTACAACGTCGCGGTGCAGGCGCTGACCTCAGACAAGCGGGTCCTGCGCGGTACAGCGCAGGCCAGCAGCGGTGCCGACCTCGCTGATCGCATCATCATCGAGATCCCCGAAGCCGACCGAGACGGCCTTCTCCTCACCGACGGCCGCCGCTACCTCCCACGCACCATCGCGGGCCAGCCGGATTACTTGGTACTCCGAAAGCTGCGGGGTTACATGAACATTCGACTCAAGGGGGTTGCCGGTGGAGGTAAGACCACCCTCCCAGAGGTGGCATTCGGAGAGGATCTGATCACTGTGCAAGGGCACGGAGATCTGTCAGTGTCCTCGCTCATCGGGCACTACCAACCACAACCCGATGGCACATTCCTCTGGTGCGACGGCCCATTGCTGCGCGCGATGAAGTGCGGAAAAGTTCTACTCATCGACGAAATCAACCGGGCCCCTTCGGAGACGATCGCCATCTTGCTCTCAGTCGCTGATGCCCGCACCCAACTCGTCATCGACGACCGCCCCGACCTGCCGACCGTCCACGCCGCTCCAGGATTCAGTCTCGTCATCACATACAACGAGGAAGGACGAGGCATCCGACCACTCGACAACGCAATCAAGCGACGCTTCCCTTTCGAAGTCACCGTTGAAACCGACTACGACGTTGCAGAATCCGCCGGAATCGACTCCCGCCTGATCAAAGTGGGGTGGAATTTGCTCACCCAACATGACGAATCCATCGCCACCGGAGGCCGGCCGATCTGGAGACCGCAGATGGCGGATCTGATCGCGGCGCAGAAGCTACTCGACGCCGGCCTGGGCGCCGAGTTCGCCGCGGCCACTCTTGTCGCGGCCTGCCCCGACCCAGATGTTTCCACATTGGTCGCCACCGCAGTCTCGACGTCCTTCGCGATCCCCAACGTCCGTCCTCTGCAGCTTGGAGGCGCAGCATGAGCAGTCTCGCTGTACCCATGCCTACGTGGCGAGCCCGCGGTCCGCTGACCAGTCTCGACGGCACGAACACCACGGGCATCGACACCACCGCTGACCTTCTCGGTGTCACCTTCGCCGACATCCCGGACGATGAACTGGTCCTGCACACTCTGAGAGTTGTCGAATACGCCTTCCGCCGGGACATGTGCGGGCTCCCGGACGTGCAGTCTGAGGCTGGGGCATCAGTTCACGGCAACACCGTTGTCGCCTTCGCTCCTCTGTCGAGGCGCCGATGCAAGACTCGATCCATCGAGCACGGGCTTCGAGCGGCACTGACCAACATCCTCCACATGCACGTCAATGGTTCGCCCGTGCGTGCTGACGGAACACAATTGTTCCCGGCTCTCGCTCGCCCGATCGTTGGCATCCGCGGGTTTTCCCTCGGTCACAGCGATTAGTGACCCCGCCACAACGCCTTCGGCGCCTTTGCGTCGAACCAGCCAGCCGTCCACCAGAATCACGTCGACTCGCCTAAGCCCCATGAAATCTCGCGCCTCCTTCTGATCTCTTCGACACCGCGGGCCATGTCGGACCATCAGGGCACACTGACCGGAACCAACTACGAGAGGATGACAGGCATGAGCAAAGAAATCACCAAAATTCTTGCGGTCGTCGCGGGGATTGGCGGGATCGGCTTCGCGATCGGAACGCTGATCGGGTGGCTGTTCCTTTCCGACACAATGGAACCGTGGCAATTCGGCCTGATCTTCGCCTTGGTCGTACTGTTCTTGGGTCTCCTCGGCGCTGCCCCGCTGGCATCGCGCCTGTTCACTGGACGAAGCTAGCTCGAATCACACGCGCCGCGAACGAAGAGACGTCGCTTCAGCGTCCGAGCACTTGGAATGCGTTGCAGCGCGGCATTCATCACCTGTGGCCACCGAAGGCAAGGACAATCATCGACTTGCAGCAAAGGAATACCGCCGGAGTTGCTCGTCCAGATCGGAATCCGGCAATGCGATGTGCTTCAGACCGAGCGATAGTGACTGAGATCGGAGCTGGACCACAACTCACTCCGCGCGATGTCCTGTTGCCCGTCGCCGCCACCGTCAACGGCGCAGAGCATTGGAAAGTGAGATAACCATGACCCTCGTCCTCGGTATCATCGGCGTCATCGCGCTCTTTCTTCTCGCGTGGCAGGTTTTCGTGAGGCTTCCGGCCAC
>NZ_LVCT01000122.1:0-11370 GCF_001647205.1 Rhodococcus sp. EPR-134 | reverse complement strand
GCGACCACAGCGGATTCGATGGCAGCGCAGACTCTTCCAAGTACGGAACCAGCCACCAGGACCAACGAGCACCTCTGGCGAGGACGCCTGACTACAAGGATCACGGTCAGGATCCCGACGAGTATCAAGAATTGGTCAACGTCGATCTTCCGTCCAACACCGCACTCGTTCAACTCACAGCATTTGAAGCCGAACACTGCGCAATGATCATCGGCGCGTACTTACAAGGTCAAACCGGATACGAGCCCGCGGCGCTTGATGTTCGGTGGTTCCTCCTGGCTGCTGCGGCTTCAGCGCGCCACCCAGACAACGACCACCTCGCGCAAGTGCTCGCTTCCCGCCGCGACGCCGTGATGAATTGGCCGTTTCCACGTCCGGGCGGACCACGGGCTCAACCGCGATAACACCTAGTCGTGACAGCGCAGAGAAAGCGGCAACCCAAATCGGAGCTCGAATGCCCACAGGTTGAGGTTGGTCTACCTGGCCGCCAATGTCTTCTCTTGCCGGTGCCTGTAGAACTCACTCCACGATCAGGCCGCGTACTGCCATGATCGGGAGGACGTGCAGGTTCCCACGCTCGTCGGCGAACTGCACCGAGCACTCGTTCACCCCAACGATTGTGCCCTTCACCGCATACATCGCTCTGAGATGGGCGACGAACACTGTCCCTGACGCTGCGCCGTAGCCGTTCCCGATACGTCCGGTCAGTAGCGTCGCGACTTGCGCGGCGTGTTCACGGCCGTCGATGACTTCAAAAACAGCAGCATCGGTGGAAGCGACGATCCAGTCGTGGAAAGCCTCGATCGAAACGGACTGTGCCATATACGGGCCGACCGCTGGGATCGACTGCTCATCGACCAGGCCGGCGTAGTCATTTGTCGTGAAGCCCATCGCCTTGCTCCCTTTGTCCTGTGGGGTAGATGCGGTTCACCATCTCGCCCCGCACAAACACGTGCGGCATCAACGCGACTCCGCGGATACGCCTTGGCGTCAGCAGAGTTCGACCACCCACGCATACCACCTGCTCACAGCACGCTCGGAATACCTGACGGATCCCTCTCACTCATCACGACCGCGTCCGCTTCATCGAACTGCTCGACGGACAATCCAGTCTGAGAAACCCATTCACGGCGAAGCTCGTCGAACAGGTCCGTCGGCCACCGCTGGATCAACTTCGGCAACGATCCCGGCACCAAAGCCCCATCGACAGTTGCGCGCACCGTCACTGTCACCGAAACTTCGAAACTTCTTTTATTGCTTTCCATTTCAACCTCCTGTTCGAACAGCCTTCCTCGTGACTCGACTCTGTCTGCCGGCGCACGAGCCTGCGGCACCGACCATCTCGGCCGGACACGAATCTCTGCCACCGGAGGTTGCTTAGCGGCGCGAGCGGAACAGCCAATCAGCTCTTCGTCAGGTAGTGCGCATCGTCGCCGAGAGCAGCCTCAACTTCGCGTTTCATCAGCTGACTGCGGTGCAAGTGTGGGTCACGAGCCAAGATGTCGTGGGCATCCGCCCGCGCTGCGAGATGGATGCGAGCATCATCGATCAGGTCCGCAACCAACAGCCCAGCATCTCGCCCTGCCTGTGCTGAACCGGTCAGGGAGCCAGGCCCGCGGATCTGCAGATCGCGATCGGCGAGTACAAAGCCGTCGTCGGTCTCGCACATCGCATCCATACGCGCCACACCGTCCTCGCTATTGGTCTGTCCGACAAGCCAGCAGTGGCCGGGCCAGCGTCCACGTCCGACTCGGCCACGCAGCTGATGTAGCTGGGCCAGACCAAATTTCGTGGCATCCAAGATCGCGATCACAGTCGCATTCGGAACCGAAACACCGACCTCGATCACGGTTGTCGCAACAAGTACGTCGAGTTCGTGTTCCTTGAACGCGCGCATCATTTCTCGCCGCACGTCCGGCTTCTGCTTCCCAGTCGCCAAACCGATCCGCAAGCCTGCCAATGCGCCGGCCTCGAGTGCGACGCAAGTGTCTTCGGCTGCTGCCGCCATCTTAGTTTCCGAGTCTTGACCGGAGACTTTGACCAACGGGCACACCACGAACGCTTGTCTCCCCTGACTGATCTCGCTACGGATGGATTTCCACACCGGAGAATTCGGGTCGTCCGTCGTCGCGGATTCCAGCCACGTCGTCACTGTCGGGGTTCGACCCGGCGGCTTCTCATCAAGGATCGACAGCTCCACGTCACCGTAGGTCGTGATCGCGGCAGTCCGAGGTATAGGAGTCGCTGTGGCTTGCAGAATATCCGGCGTCGACCCACCCGGGCCCTTCGTGGCCAGCACTGCACGTTGATCCACACCGAAACGGTGTTGTTCATCGATCAATGCCACACCAAGGTTCGCGAACACAACCGGATCCGACAGCACAGAGTGGGTTCCCACCAGCAAGTTCACATGCCCGCCCGCGAGGTCTGCGAGCACATTTTTCCGCGGACGGGGAAGTCCCCGCGACACCAGCAGATCCACTGTCACACCCAACGGACGCAGCACCTCGGCCATCTCCTCGAAGTGCTGGCGCGCGAGTATCTCAGTCGGCGCCATCAGCACTGCCTGGTAGCCACCCTCAATGGCCATCAGTGCAGTTGCCGCAAGTACCAGCGTCTTTCCTGCACCAACGTCGCCTTGAAGCAGCCGGTTCATCGGCCGGGCAGCGACCATGTCTTTGCGAATCTGACCGATCGCTCGCGACTGCGCACCCGTCGGCGTGTACGGAAGGCCAGCCAGCCAAGGATCTACGAGTTTCCCAGTCGGTGTGTGCGTCACACCCGGTTCCGCGGCCTGCGCATTTCGGAGTACGCCGAGCGCGAGTTGCAGTCTCAACAGCTCGTCGTAGGCAAGCCGATTTCTTCCCAAGTCCGCGTCAGCTTTCGACTCCGGGACATGCACCGACCGCAGCGCAGCCAACCGCGTTGGTAGCTTCCGCCTAACCAACAGTGGAGCCGGGATCGGATCGTCGAGCGCCGGGATACGCCGCAACGCGTCAACCGCCGCCCGTCGCAACATCCAAGTGTCTACCGAATGCTTCTGCGACTGTGGGTAAATCGCCAACAGCGGGGCCGTGGAATCCGACATCAGTTCGAGTAGCGGAGAGGTCATTGACAACGCTCCGTTGAACTCGCCGAGATCACCCTGCACGATCAACAGGTCACCACGGTGGAACCGCTGGCCCATCCACATGGCATGGAAGAACATCGCTGAGATGTTCGTACTGTGTGCGCCGAGCGTGAATCGGACGTAACGCTTCTCCCAGTCCGTTTTCATTCCGAGGACTCGTGCAACGAACGTCACCTGCTTTGTCCCGGCGACCAGTGTCTCCAGAGGGGCCAACTGCGTTCGGTCTACGTAGCGGAGGGGCACCCGCATCAGCAGGTCGAACACACTCGAAACTCCGCCAGCCACCATCTTTTCGTTCGTCGTCTCACCAACGCCGTCAAGATCGTCGACAGGAACTCCCCGCAGAGAATCGAGCAGTCCATCGAATAGCAGCGGTTCACCGGAACCCTTCTCCGCGAGAACCGCTGCTGCTGACCTGTTGTCCTCAATATGAGGGATCGCGAGTTCAACACCCACTGCTGCGAACGATTCCGCAACGGTCGGAGCCGCCGCAACTCGCGTACCACTCCCCCACGAGACTGTCGACGCCACCAGTGAGGACACAACCGCTTGCTGAGCCTTCGGCTCTCTGGACGATGGCGCCGCGACTCGTGTCCCACTCCCCCACGGCCAGTCACTGTCCTGCACCGACTGCTCCGCTGATTCCTCGTCACGGCCGCTGTGTCGCACTCCGCCCCCTGGCGCCGACTCACCTGCCCCCGGTGCGCCGGCAGGTAGATCTGGCAAGCTCTCAACTATTACTCCCAGCGCCGGCAACGCATCGGCGTGCGCGCGTACGTCAACGAGGAGTTGCAGAGACAGACGGGGCGGCCACGACGATTCATCTCGAACATTGCGTTTACGAGCAGAATCCATCGCAGGGGTACACACACCAACTGACGCCAACCGGTCCGCTGCATCCCGCAGACGCGCTCGCTGGGCCAAGCTCAGTTGCACGTCAACACGCTCCCTACTGCGGTCGTGGTCACGGATCATTCCGCGCCTCGATTTCAATTCTGCGAGACGCACTTCCGGTCATGCGGCACTCTGCGTCGTGCCACACACCAGAACCACCCACACCACAATCAAAATCATGACCACCACATCCGGCAGTAACTCACTTCTAACCTGGGTCACAATCATCACTCCGACAAAGCCAATTGCAGAGTGCTGCGCGGAGTTCGGCCTCACCGTGCCGTCGATCCTGTTGGTCTTGGCCACTGATCGCGGCCCATCCACAATGTCCAAACTTCTTGCAGGTCTATCAATTACACGATCCACCGACAAAACGGCTCACATCATCAAGGCCGCAGAACCGTCAATCACCGAATTCGCGATGCAATACCCTGATCAGCTACTCGCCCGCTCCGGAACCGGTCGACCATTCACAGCAGTCGACGACACCGGCATCCCCTACACAGTGTGGGCCAACCTCACAAAGCTGACTTCGGCTCTCAGCATCACTGATTGAACCCGTCACTCGAGATAACCGCATCACCGAATCGAAGCAGCTGAGTGCGAGTGTTCTTTGACAACTTGTCCAAAACGATGATGTCCCCGCCTTCCAGGTGCTGATCGAACGGCACCTCAACGACAGCCCTGACGATATTTCGATAGAAATCCATGATCTTCGCTGTATTGGTTTTCGTCCGGTCGTGCCTCGAATTGACCACCACCACAGCATCATCGAGTAGTCGTTTGTACTTCGGCTTGGCCTCGGCCCGGTCCATCATGCGGTTAGCCGTCCAAGTCGACGACCGAACCCCATCCCCACCCTCGGACACGATCACCACGAGATCCGCATCATCGAGGACAGCTTCCACGACATCGGAAACCATGCCGGCGGCGCAGTCGGTGATCGTCACCTCGTAATGCTCGCGAAGTATCTCGGTCAACCTTACGTAGTCCGTGCTCGTGAAAACAGCCTCCGCCGAGGTCGATGCGTCGGCCGCAAGGACGTCCAAGCCACCGGCCACCCGGTTCATGTGGGCTCGCAGATCATCGAGTGTCCGGATCCGCCCGATGCCTTCGACGACGCTACGTACGTTTCCCGCAGGTCTTTTCGACTCGGGAACTCTGTTTCCCAAGTCACCACAGCCGGGTGATGCGTCGACGGCAACGATCGGACCGTTCCGGAGCGAAGCCAACAACAGCCCGAGAAGCACGGCGGTTGTCGTCTTCCCTGTCCCGCCACCCTCGTTGATGAAGGCAATGTTCTTCGGCTCGTTCAGCGGTCGCCGGATTGACTTCGCCAGTGCCACATCGTCGCCGGGGCCAGTCGCTGCGGTGCGGCCACGCAGCATCGTCAGCCATCGCCCGCGACGCTTCTCCGACTTCGGTGAATCCTCTCGGCGACGGGGCTCCGCTGCCGAAACCGGCCGTTGTCCACCAGCCTTCGTCGTATTCCCGGCGCCGGCCGGCCGCAGAGGTCGTCGGACAGCCGTGACCGACGCCGGAGTCGCTGACTCCGCCCACTGAGTGTTGTCCGCCTGCGGCTCAGCCTCTCCGGGCCCAACCTGGTCGTCGAGCGCCCGGTCATCCCACGGGTTGTCGGATCCACCCCCAAACGAATCGTTGCGCCCGGAGCCCGCATTTTCACTCATCGACGTTCACCTCCTGAAAATCGTTCGCCCACCATAGTGACTGTCACTGTTCCGGTGTTCTGGTCAACTGGTCGCGCCACCGCTCGTGAACAGTGTCCGTCCTGCGATCTACCCAGCCAGTTGTGCAGTCTTCGGTCCACTGACGAAGGCGCGATGTCGACTGAGCGCCCATCCACGCAGCCAGACCTACATCACCGTCCCAACCTTGCCTGTTCGTTGTTCCCACGATGATCAACGGCCCCTGGTGACCTGCGATCTGACCGCACAGTTCCTTCCAGGCGGACTGAATCTGATCTGAGCGCCTGGTGGCGACGCCGATGTCATCTATGAGGATCACCGACGCTCCTCTCAACCAAGCCTGCAATCGTCCTCGCAGTTCCCACGGTGCAACGTCACCGCCGAGAAGCGCTTCCTCCGACACAAATCGCACCTGGTCGGCACCAAACTTTTCAGCGACCGCATTGCAGACAGCGAACCCCGCGAAGGTCTTGCCGATTCCTGTGGGTCCGAAGAACATCAGCCCAGCTCGCGCTCGATCATCAAGTTCACAAGCGGCGACCGCTTCGCATGCTGTGCGGCCCCACCGGGTGTTTCGAACGTCCGGGTCACCCAACGTCGCCGCTTCGTAACCTGCAGTCGCATCGAACTCGGCGATCCTGCGCAACAGTCGACCGCGGGCTTGGCCTTCGAGTTCCCGATCCCATGTCTGCTCGTAGTCCTCTCCGCGACAGCGAGTGCATGTGACGTTCGACTGCCAACCAGGCGGTTGACCTGGCATTCCACTCATGCGCAGAACTTCCTCTCCGCACTGGCGACACTTCACCCTGACCACAGTGTTAGCTCTCGTTTTTGCCATCAGATCCCCCGCACGGTCACCGTGGTGGATCCCACGGCCGCGACACTGTCACCCGCGAGCGTATTCGTCTCGTTCACACCTGCCCCAATACCGCTTCGTGTTCGGATCGATCCTGATGCCATGTCCACCATCGCCTTTCGGATCTTCTCGATCGAGGGAAAGTCGTCGCCTTGTACGTAGAATCGTGCGCGTCCGGCGTCAGGTGCGAGTATCCACAAGATGACTGCCTTCACATCTGCCACAGGCATGGAGGCGCCGCCGTCCGATCCCGTCAACACCTCCCAGATCCTGCGATACGTCACCCCCCGAACGGGAACTTCCCCGTTCTTGAGCAGTTTGCCCAGATAGCACGACCAGCCGCGACTCAACTCCTTGATCGCCTCGGCATGTTCCCCACCGTCACGCACAGGGTCGAAACCGGCACCTGCAGTTCGATAGTCGGCGTACAACTTTTGGAATGTTCGTTCGGTTGGCATGCCCTGGATATTCGACTTCCAATGCGGCTTATGCTTCATCGCCCATGAGATCGCCCCGGAAGCTTCCTCGACATCTCGAATTCGAAGCACAGCCATAGCGTTTCGCCGCCACGCTGTCGTCGGGGTCACATCTCCCACCACCCCGTATGTCCGTACGGTGTTTATCACTGCGCTGATCAAACGGTCGATGCCAGCGACTATGACTGCACCGCTCTCGGACTCGGCAAGTCTGAATTCAGCAAGCATCTGCGAGTACGGCCCCGCTTTCGGAGCCCCCGACCGTGTCGGGTGTGGCGCGGGAATCGGCGCTTCTCGGCTTCTCCAATGAGAGGTTGCACAATCGTTGCCGAGTGCCCATTCCAACACTTCGCGGGGATCACTCGCTCCGCTGGCCCCGACAATCGCGGATGCCCACGCATGTCGGTCGCCGTCGATGAGTTTCTTCGGCGACGTTCTGACCCACTCAAGCAATGTTTCGACGCGAGTTTCGTCTGTTTGCCACGTCGATTCTGCGCGGTGTGAATTTCGAGCAGAGTCACCAGCTGCGAGCGCCTCGGCGATTCGGCCGGCCACCGCGTCTGCGAGTCGTTCGATCAATTCCGGTCGAGCCTCGAATGCGGCGACGATCGATGCTGCGAGTTCCGCCTCGTCCAAGTTCGCCATGGTCCCTCCCGGTCGGGCTGAAGTCGTGTTGGTGTTTCCGATCGCCAACGCTAGGAGCACCGTTTCCGGTGTGCGGCACGTACTCGCGCTGCTTACCGGTTCCTCGGACGGCATCCAGGACACACAAAGCCGCCACTGAGCGCCTCGCAGAAGCTGCGCCGAGGCGTACTCGCGGTCCGTGGTCGCATTCCGCCGACAAATGGCCCACAAGGCCTCTCAGCGGCGATTCCACTCGGAACCTATTCATGGCCGCCGTAGAAGTTCATCCGGGGATGCGCTTGCGCATCGGGGTCTCGGCGCGAAGCGGCGAGGTCGTCAACTCAAGCGAAAACCCTCCCCCTGCACCCCCACCGACCGTAGGGAGGTGGGGTTTTGTTGTGGTCTTGTTCGTGCGCGCGCGGACGCGCGCACGTGCGACTATCCAATACCCCAGCGGATACCCTATCCACCACGGCTCTGACCAGCGAGTTTGAATGCGGATACCCTATCCGTTGACCTATCCGTAGGGGTATCCGAAGACAGCGAAATGGATAGGGTATCCCGTGCGGTATCCACAGGTTTTGAAGCTGATACTCGCTCGTCCGGAGGGGAACTTGAAGTCTGGCCTCAACACCTTTAGTGCCCCTACTCCCTGCGGAGCGGACGACATCCAACCGATCAGGCCCCATGCCTTCGTCGACGAAGGCATGGGGCCTGATTTAGGTAAAGGATGGGCTCACATCGCGAACGTGAGTCCCAGCCTTAGTGATTGCTGGCGCGCGGTTGAATCTGAGTCACTTTGCGATGCTTCCCGAGCGCCTGTTGCAGTGGTCGGTGTAGCTCGGCCTGCACTACACACCAGGTCCGCCGGTCGAGTTCTGTCACGGCTAATTCGATCCCGGGCATGTTGCTCAGCGCCGTGACCATGTAGTCGTTCGGCTGGTCTATGTCGCCGTCCATTGCGTCAGCAGGTGGAAGTGCGGATCCCGTGATTTCGGCCCACAGGAGCGATGCACTTTCATGAAGGTTTGCGGCTTTCGTCTTGTCGAGGTCGCAGAGTCTGAGCTGTAGTAGTTGTGTGCCGAATACGAACCGCAAGAATGGGCTGTCGATCTCGTTCTGAAGGGGATACAACCCGGCGCGCAGGTATTTCGGGTTGTTGAAGGCGTACTGGCGAATCCAGGACACGACGAGGATGTAGTACCCATCGCGGGCTATCAGGCCGCGTTTCTCGAGTTGTTCGAGAGTGCGCTCTGCATGGTCCAGGTTCGTGCCGTCGAGGTCGGCCCATTCGTGGCGCATGTACAAGCTGCCAATGGGCGAAGTCGCCTTGCTGGTGGAAATCATGGTGAAGTAGCCGATCTCCGACAGGTTGCAGCCGAGTGCTGCGAGGTCTTTCCAGAAATCCTTGACCATCGGGACGAAGAATCCGGTCCGGCCGCGAGCTCGTGTTGCCTTGGCCGGCGAAGTGTCGTGCCTACGGGCGTCGACCATTTTCGGCACCTTCCTCGGATGTTTCAGTCAAGTGCCAGTCGTCGAAGGTCCCGGTGACCCTCCCCGCCTCGACCAGCTCACTCCATGCCTGTTGGGGGCTCACCACATCCGAGTCCGGCCCCAGTTGGGTGTATCGCAAACGGTCCGGTAGCAGTTCGGTGGCGGCCGTGGCGTCGAAGGTGGTGTCCGGCGAGCATCGGGCTGCGAGGAGGAGTGCTGAGCCTGCGACGGTCAGGGATTGTCGGCGGCTCATGCTGCACCGGTGCCCATTGCGATCTGCGCTCGGGGCCTTACTACGCCGAGGTGTTCGGCGATTTCGTCGACGGTCGCAGTAGAAATCCAGTGTCCCCACGCTGCACGAACGATGGCGGATGTCGACGCCAGTCCCCCACCCTGGTGGGTCAGGAGAAGACCGACAACAGACTCGCAGTGTTTGGAGAGAGTGGTGGTCATTCGACTGGTGTGGGTTTTGTCGGGGCTCGGTAGGTGGGGGGCCAGTACTGCTCGGGCTGCTTCGATGTCAGCAGCGCCGGCGACATCGACCATGGCGGTGATAGTCGCTTCCCCGAGTATCCATCCCAGGGGGCGGTCGGTTCGTTCGGCGACCTCGTCCAGGAGGGCTCGTGCGTCGCGATGCAACCTCAAAGTGATCATGGGCAGTTCCCGTCAGGTGTAGATGTGTTCATCTCCGATGTAGAGCATGTAAACATGCCCAGTTCCGGTGATGCGGCACATGTATGCGTGACGTGTCACCTCCATCGTCCTGAGCTGGGAAGACGCTGGAAACAGGGTTGGGGCCGTACAAGTGGCTACTTGTACGGCCCCAACTAGGTGGCGATCGGGTCACTCGCTACCGGTTGCGAACTCGCGCGTTCTCTGGGAAGTAGCGGAGCAATCGGTCGGCGTCCTTCTGGTTCTTCGAAATGCGATCGACGGCGAACAGGAGAAGTGCCTGAACGAACGCTGTTTCAGATGCTGTTCCACCGAAGTGCTGCATCCGCGTTGGGTCGGCGATGTGCCAGGCCAACGAGGATTCCGAAACAGCGTCAACGGTGGTCTGCAGCATCGGGAACGTCTTCGTCCTGATGGTGTCTTTCCGCTTGCCTGTCGACCTTCGCGGCGTCGGGGCCGGCGCGTCGTCTGCGGGGTCCTCAAAATCGCCGTAGTCGTTGTCGTCGTCAGGAGTGACCACCGGTGACGCCGCGGGCAGTGGGCTCACCTCGGACTGGGTGTCCTCAGCGGGGTTTGGCACCGACGGTTCTTCGGTGAACGCTGCGAGGCTGGTCCCGCCGGATGCAGCCCGCGCCATCTTGAGTGGGTCACGCCTAGGTCGTTGCGACATCGGTGGTCCCCTTCCTAGTTTTCTTGTCCGGTATTGACTGTCTCAGCGCGACTTTCGAGAGCCGCGTAGATGATGTCCGCGATCTCCTCGGGAAGATCTTCCTTCTCGATTGCGTCGAAAATCGCTTCGAGGCGCTCCGGTGTCACCGCTGCGACGACTGCCAAAGCCACTGCGGCGTAACGGGAGGCGATGTCTGCGTTCTTCAGCTTGCCTGTTACGAGGCGAGAGACAGGAACCATCGACGACCCTGCTTCTGACACGATGGTTCGACGTGGGATCTGCGGATTGAGAACGCCGATTTGCCCCTTGAATCGCTCGTCCATCCACTCCTGCGCTGCTGCGAGGGTCAACGTGTGTTCGGTGGTGCGATCGAGCATCGTCGCAACAACCCCGATACCGTTCACCCGCCGACGGGAAAGACTGCTGAACTTGATCGCAGATTCCACCGTAAGTGTGAGTCCGGAAAGAGCGGCCGATTCGGTCTGCAGCGGGAACACCAGGTGTTCGGAGGCGTACAACGCCAAATAGAGGGTCGACGATGTGCTGGCGGGCGGATCCACGACGATCAGGTCGTAATGCTCACCGATTTCCGATACTGCGAGCGCTTCGAGGAGAGCCTGCTCCGCGTCGGTTCCAGACCTCGATGTCGTCACTTCAAGGCCGCGGTCCGGTGCCGGCAGGATGTGGACCGCACCTCCGGGCAGGAGCGGACCGCCCTGTATCCACGGACGATCGAAGGCAATGTCAGGCTGCCAGTCCACTGGAACTCGGGCCACCTGCTGCGGCCTTGCAGCGCCCACTAGGACGTCGCCGATCGACAACTCCCCTACCGGAGCGACCGTGCCTGT
>NZ_LVCT01000121.1:0-2439 GCF_001647205.1 Rhodococcus sp. EPR-134 | reverse complement strand
CGCGCTCAATGCGTTTGCGATCACCTTCGAAGGACGCATCACCCTGAACGGTAACTAACCGACATCAAGGTCGGATCCACCGTTAATCGGACACTCCCCCTGGAGGATTTAGATCTCGATTCCACTTCCTCGTTTTTCGTAGGCATCTGGGCGCACGGAACCGGTGACACTGACACAGCACGTTCGTGGTGGGAGAAAGCCGCCGACCACGACCACCCGGAAGCGATGTTCAATCTGGGATTCAGCTACGACGAGGCTGGTGATGTTGCTAGTGCGCGTGTGTGGTGGGAGAAAGCCGCAACCCGCCATCTACCTCGAGCGCTGTTCGCTCTCGGACTGATCGACAAAAAGGCGGGTGATCTCGTTGGTGCGTGTGTGTGGTGGGAGAAGGCTGCCGCACGCGGTCACGCTGAGGCGATGTTCAAACTCGGATTCAGCTTCTTCAATGCTGGTGATGTCGCTGCGGCGCGTTCGTGGTGGGAGAAGGCCGCCGGCCGCGGTCACGCTGACGCGATGTTCAACCTCGGAGTCACGTACTACGACGAGGGTGATGTCGCTGCGGCGCGTGTGTGGTGGGAGAAGGCCGTCGGCCGCGGTCACGCTGACGCGATGGTCAACCTCGGGCTCACGTACTACGACGAGGGTGATGTCGCTACGGCGCGTTTGTGGTGGGAGAAGGCCGCCGGCCACGATCACCCTAGAGCGATGGCCAGCCTCGGGCTCTCGTACTACGACGAGGGTGATCTCGTTACGGCGCGTGTGTGGTGGGAGAAGGCCGCCGTCCACGATCACGCTGACGCGATGGCCAGCCTCGGGCTCTCGTACTACGACGAGGGTGATGTCGCTACGGCGCGTTCGTGGTGGGAGAAGGCCGCCGTCCACGATCACGCTGAAGCGATGGCCAACCTCGGGATCTCGTACGACATCGAGGGTGATCCCGCTACGGCGCGTTCGTGGTGGGAGAAGGCCGCCGTCCACGATCACCCTGACGCGATGTTCAACCTCGGAGTCACGTACTACGACGAGGGTGATGTCGCTGCGGCGCGTTCGTGGTGGGAGAAGGCCGTCGGCCGCGGTCACGCTGACGCGATGGCCAGCCTCGGGCTCTCGTACTACGACGAGGGTGATCTCGTTACGGCGCGTTTGTGGTGGGAGAAGGCCGCCGTCCACGATCACGCTGACGCGATGGCCAGCCTCGGGATCTCGTACGACATCGAGGGTGATGTCGCTACGGCGCGTTTGTGGTGGGAGAAGGCCGCCGTCCACGATCACCCTGGCGCGATGTTCAACCTCGGATTCAGCTTCTTCAATGTTGGCGATGTCGCTACGGCGCGTTCGTGGTGGGAGAAGGCCGCCGTCCACGATCACCCTGGCGCGATGTTCAACCTCGGAGTCACGTACTACGACGAGGGCGATGCCGCTACGGCGCGTTCGTGGTGGGAGAAAGCCGTTGCGGCAGGATCTGACAACGCCCGAAAAGCCCTAGACGAGTTGGGTGATGATTAACCGCAGACCACCCGGCACCTCACGAGTAGACAGTGCGGCTGGAGCCGAAAACCGCAGGGTTCCGACCCCAGCTGCACTTTTGTCAGCGGTTCTGCTAGTTGATGGTGAGGGTGACGATGCGGTTGCGCACCGCGAGGTCTTCGCGGAAGTCGCCGCCGGGCATGTTGTCGATGATCTGCCCGCCGGGGCGGGCGATGCCGATCGCCGTAACGGGAGCGCCGAGGTCACGGAGTCGGGTGAGGACGGCCTGCGCGCGGCGCTTCTCGAGGTCAGGGCCACCACCCCAGCTTTCGTGGGGGACGGCGGCGCTGTGACCGACCGCGTCGACGACCGTCGTTCCGGGGCAGTTGTTCAACTCCTGCGCGATCGGAGCAAGCACACCATCGACACCGCCGAGCAGGATGTCGCTTTCCGGGGCGAACGCGATGCTGGTGTCGATGTCGATCTGACCGGCGCACTGCGTGCTCAGCTGGTTGAGCTCGACGACGGGTACCGGAGTCGTCGACACCGGCGGCAGATCACTCACCGGTCCCGGAAGCACGTCGCAGGCAGTGGCATTCATCCGCCGGCAGAGACCGGTCATGATGGTCTGCAGCGCAGTCCTCACGGCCGGACCGGCGACCGTCTGTGCGCTACCGGGAGCCGGGTAGCCCAGGCCGATGAAACTGATGTTCTTGCCCGCCGCGTCGGGCAGGTTCCGATCATCGATCGCGTCGACGAACTGCTCAGGAGCGGTGATCCAGTTGCCGGCGGCGTTGAGGTCGATCGGGTCGACCGTGGCGAATCCGCTGCTCATGAGGACTACCCGACCTCCGGAGGTGGTGGCCTCGAGTGCCCGATCGAGGACTCCCAACACATCCAAGCCGGGGTGGCTCGAGCTGACTGAGGACGCAGTCTGCTGGAGGTTCTCGATGTTCGTGGCGATCTTCTTCT
>NZ_LVCT01000120.1:0-2495 GCF_001647205.1 Rhodococcus sp. EPR-134 | reverse complement strand
TCGCCGTCATCGCGATCGTCAACGCGGACGGGGATTCACTACTGCAGGCGGTCAACGTCGTCGCCGCCGTCAGCGCCAACAGGGCAGCAGCACACGTGGTGCGGGTGATCGTCATGATCGGTGTTCCCTTCGTAGAGGTCATGCACAGAAACCGAGGCGGCGTAGCGGAGCCAGTGAGTTCCGCCAGCTGCGGAAGTCGCTCGGTGTGCCGGCGAAGCAGGTGATGATCTGCCCGTCGCGGAGCACGAGGAGGTGCTGTTTGCTGGTGCGGCGGGTGACGTATCCGGCGTCGTGAAGTTTGGCGACGAGTCGGCGCTGTTCCTTGTGCATCCGGTCTCCTCGGTTCTGTGCGGGTCACAGCGGGGTGCGCTGTAACTTCGCTTCCGATGAGATCGCCACACACACGGCGCCGTCGTGGGGTTGTGTGCTGTGTGTGAGGCTTTTAGAACTTCGGCGGGCTGAGAACGCCGACCAATCGATTGTCAACTGTCATCGGTCGCATACAGAGCGTGCGAGGAACTGAGAAAGCTCGCTGCCTATACCGTTCTTGGAGACAGATAATCCAGATCTTGAACGTGCACGCCGACGGATTGGCCCGCTCACCAACCTGCAAGTCACTCAAAGCCAGGACAGGCCTGATCCGCACCTGTGGAACGCCAGTCGAACCGTCGCTCGACGGCCTTGCCCTACCTGCCCCTCCATTGAGAATTGAGCGTCACTCGTCGGAGTCCTTTGGAGTGATCTCGCTCGCCCGCACGTGCTCGCACCAGCCGCACACTGGGCATCGGACGCGGTCACGGGACATACGTTGCCTCTGAAGAACCCGTTCCCCACCCTGACGGCGATCGCTACGGAACCCCTCACGAACCCCATGTCGCCCCCAAGATATCCCCGGCAAGTCCGTCAATCTGCGGCCATGCGGTGAGAGTCGTTCCGGCAGAGCAGCTCCCCTTCAGCGCTACGAAGATCTATAACACCAGTCGTGAGCCTTTCGGTAGCCTGATTGCCCGTCGTTCGGTCGGCAGGCTTGCCGCGGCACGGATCCCGCGGATGTCATCGGCAGTCAACGGCGCAGACAGATCACGCTGAATGACCACGGTGCCGTCCCGATACGGAAATGCCTCCACGGTGGGCGGGAGCTGGGTTTCGTCGACGGGAAACTCTTGACCCAAATAGGTGCAGCTGCCGATCGTCGCACCGCCGGGCACGTAACTCTGAACCCGCGACTCAGCTCGCCGGTAAAGGACCGCTGTGGGGGCATCCCAGATATCAGTCAGCCCTTGAACGAGTCTCAATGCCAGTGTGATCCGAGATTCGTCGGCGAAAGTGCAGATGAAACTTCCCGTCCCCGAAGTGCCCCCGAAACCGGCCACCACGCGAATATCGCCGGCATTCGAGTACAGGCTTAGGTGTTGTGGGAGCGAGAGTGGATACATCCCACCGGTGGCGTGGCGTGATCGCCGCTTCTCGATCAATGCTGTTTCGATCGATCCTTCCGTCGGCGGCACCAGGATCTGCCGAACGTTCGAGGCGAGTATCTGCTCGACCGTCGCCTCGGGGGGGAGATCATCGCCTACCGACTGATAGAGGTCGACACCGAAGACCGGGTCGATGTCGCGAAGTAATTGCAGCGAACGAACAACGAGAGCGGCGGTGACACTTTCGGATGCTGGCGGCCCCTCAGGCGAGATGGCTCTCAAGGTCAGTCCGTCCGTCATGGTTCGGAGCAGTGATGTCGACGGCATTTTCACTCCTTTTCCGTCGCGGCTCAGGCGAATCGTTCACTAATCTGCGGGTCGTAGAGGCGATAGCCGAGTGAGTGCATCGCGCCGATGATCTCGTTGGCATGCTCTCCTCGGAATTTGTAGCCGATGAACTCGACCAACTGCTCACCGATGGAT
Source organism: Rhodococcus sp. EPR-134 (assembly GCF_001647205.1). Taxonomy (NCBI): domain Bacteria; kingdom Bacillati; phylum Actinomycetota; class Actinomycetes; order Mycobacteriales; family Nocardiaceae; genus Rhodococcus; species Rhodococcus sp. EPR-134. Next base: position 594 of record NZ_LVCT01000120.1, on the reverse strand, counting down.
ACGTCATAGGCCGGCGTTCCTTCAGGGTCAGTCCCGGGCGGGCGCAGGAACTGCCCGTCCCACGTCCAGCCTGGGAGGTCCTCCGCAAACGCCCGCAAGACACGGTCCCGGTCCACCACGTCGACACCTTTGACGGATTGCTCGTCGTTCAGGCGCGTGTAGACGTTGTCGGGGTCGAGATCATCGCCTCCAGCCCAGAACGCCAGGTTGTAGCTCATGCCGCCTAGTATGCCTGCCCTGACCATCGGGGGCGGGGTTGATGATTGCGACGTTCGCGGTGATCTCTCTGTACGAGCCGGTGAGGATGGTGGGGATCGCGCGTCGTCGGCGGATGATTCAGCTGCGCTGGACATGATCGGTTCTCCCCCGCGAAATCCCGTTCGTCTGAGGGGGATCGACGGACCTGCAAGGTTCAAGCTGCTTAAATCGACGGATGACGATCACCGGTTTGATCAGCGCTGGGCACCACACGTTTCTCATCTCCGCAGCCGACACCGATCCCACGGACACATACACCACGGGCCAGGTTTTCGACGCCGGCAACAATCTCATCTCGGTCCACACCGGCATCGCCTACGGCCCGGTCAACGTCAC
>NZ_LVCT01000119.1:0-2036 GCF_001647205.1 Rhodococcus sp. EPR-134 | reverse complement strand
GTCACCGTAGTATGCCGTGAACCGATGCTCTTCATCACCTTGGAGAACGAGATCGTCGAAGAATTCGGCGAACTCACCTCTCCTAAGGGAGCGCGCCATTTCCGCATCGCCACCCGCGGCCGGGCCACGCATTGGGACCTCGACGTCGATACCCCCACCGAGGACTACCTCATTCAAACCTGGCCCTCCGGAGGCCCATCGATGATCCGCGAGATCAAAGCCACCGACGGTGTCTGGCTCAACGAGGAGTGAACTGCGTAAGGCCGTCGCTGATGCTTCGTTGCCGGCCTACTCGCGTGCAAGAGAACTCGGGTATTGATCGGGACTGACGGTTGCAGGTGCAGCCTGCAGAATGAGCGCAAGACGTCGACGGTGGACCGACTGGATTTGTATGCGCGCACTCCGCAGGCTGCTGGCGGAACTGTACCCGGAGATGACTGCGTCTAATCTCTGCTGGTCGCAGTGGCAGTCGGGGGCCGAGCGCAGACGGCGGCACACTTCGACTCAGGAAGGGTGCGTGATTCTCGGGTGTTTTCTGTTGGAAACACCTGCAGTTCGCAACAGCTGACGGCCGGTGGCGGAATCCACGCCGGGTTAGGCAGATACGGGTGTGTGAGAGACGCTTCTCTCACACCCGCTTTCGTATCAGTGTTGAATGTCGTGTCGTCTCAAACGGATCGAATTCAGTGCGCGGCGTCGAAGGCGTCGAGGATCTCCGCTTTGACCCGTCCCCGCGGTGCCACGTCGTAGCCGTTCTTGACTGCCCAGTCCCGCACTGCCTGCAACTGCTCTTTCGAGCGACCTGAACCGGTATCCTTCGCCGTCACATCAGCTTTACTGCCGCGGCGTGCTTTTCCGACTTTCTCGGCGACCTTCACGAAAGGCTCGAGGGCGGCGTTGAACTTGTCGACGTTCGTCGGCCGCAGATCGATCAGGTAGTCCGACCCCTGATACGAGAATTGGATGCGTTCGCCGAATCCGTCGTCGATCGGCTTACCGTCGAGATCGTCGATAAGTTGGCGAATCACTCTCTCAGCCATGCAACATCGTCTCCAATTCGATAGGAATCTCTCCAATGACCGGGTAACCCTAGCAACCCTTGTGTCGGCACCGAGACGACCTCGAAGGCGCCGAGAGTTACCTATGCCCCGGACCGACTGCACCGCCTGGCCGGGCCGGGCCGGGAGGCAATGGTGCTTTACTCGACTGATGGGCTGGTCGGTGCGGAGATGGTTTCAACGGAGACAGCGGCCGGCAGGACCACAGGGGTCGGGGCAGGTGAAGGTCGAGACGCCTGAGGTTCCCACTGCGCACACACAGTTCTACGAGCGTCAAGCCGTAGCGTGGGAGCGGGCGGAAGCCGAGTTCAATTCCCGCACATGGCCCTTCCTGATCGTGAGCGATGTGTCGCAGTGGGCGCGTGCCTGGCTCCCAGTCGGCCTTGTAGACGCTTCGACAGCGGAACTGGAAGCCGCGTACGTACGCGGCGAGATCCCATATATTCCGTTTGCTCCATCTGTTGAGCTTGCCGAGGTGGTGATCGCACAAGCAGTCGAGGACGGCATCGTGCTTCTTCCCGTGCCGGGACGACTGACGAGCACGTATGTGCATCGAGACGACGTCACCGAGCGCCAGATCGCCAAAGGTTACGGACTGAAAGTCGCGGACAGTGCAGTGCTGGAGATCCGCTCTGCCGCCGGCGTGATCCGGGAAGGGGAACTGGGCAGTTCGGATGGTTCCCTGCTTCACGGCGCGGCCGCGATCGAGCGAATAGTCCACCAAGTCATCGACACCTTCGCCCACGTGCGGCCCTTCCTCCACTACGCCTGGGACAAGGACCACCAACCCAACAGGCAGCTACGACAGCAATGAGTGGCCGAGAAGCGTGCCGGTCAATGCCGAACAGCGACAGGTAACTCGACGGCGCAGATGGAGGAAAAGTGGATCTGGAGCATGTTGCGAGATTTGTCGCCGCACCCGAGTTGATCGCACTCGACGACCTCACAGTGCAGGACCGCCGACACCTACCGGAGCAC
>NZ_LVCT01000118.1:0-5456 GCF_001647205.1 Rhodococcus sp. EPR-134 | reverse complement strand
CACGACGATCACTGCCAGTCTCGTCGACGTCGCCTTGCTCACATCGCGGGGTGAGTGGTTTCTCCTGTACCGGATGACAGCGGCCGACGGCGACGACATGTACTACCTCGGCGGGCGGCCGGTCACCGACAACGACGACGTCCCGGCAGTGTGGCACCACTTTCCGGCAAGCCTCACGCGGTTCTACACTCACCTTCACAACGGCTGGTACGACATCGCTGGGAGAACGGTTGGGCCTCTGCCACTGCGCAACATGTTTCGCATCGACGCCTTCGAATGGGGAATCTTGGACGGTCTCTCCCCCGACGAGTACCCCGACCCCTCGCGCTGCGTCGCCACGTTCCACTCCGGAGGCGGCGGATACCTCTGCCTGTACATCGAGGGGGACGCCGTCAGAGGGGTCGTATGGTCGTCAGACGAGCCCCCGTACTTCGTTGACTACTCCACCTACCTCGACATCTGGACCAACGTCGGGCTCGGCGCATGAAACCACACCTCTCCCCGCCAAATCTGGGACGCCCGACGGGTAACCACGGCATAACCTAAACGGTGGCCACCTCACCTCAACGGGCTACGCCGTCCGCCGCGCGCTGGGAAGTTATCAAGAACAAGAGGGCATTCAGCCTATGTGATTTCACTCTCGAACCACACAAAATGATTGCTGAATATTCGCGCAAGGGCGTTGACTGTCGTTTACGAATCCCCGCGGCCCCTCGACTGGCTGCGCGGGGGCGATCGCCGACAGAAGGAGCCCGCACATGCCGTGTGAACCCCAGGTCCGCGTGGCAGCAGCCACGTCCGGCGGCGGAACGACATTCCGCTCGAGTCGTCGTAGCGGAGCCCGGCAGCGCTGCGCCTCCATCGCACTCCCCCGCGTCCTCTGAATCCCTGACGGGCACCGACGACATGGCTACCTCGCATCCCGGTCGGCTACGCCGCTTCGCAGAACGCGTCCTCGAAACAGTCGTGGACTTCGTCGTCGACGTCATCGGCGGTGTCATCGGATCGCTGTTCCGTTGACAATGAACATGATTGGACCGCGCTGTGGCCGTGCCCCAACTTGTCCTGCTTACCGCCGCCGGCACCGGATTAGTGTCTTTGGCGCTGCAGGCCACGTCGCTGGCTTTCACCGGACACAAGACACTCACCAGCGCCGCCACCGGTACCGCAGTGCTCGCGTTCATGCTTCTGACGCTCGGCGTACTGATCTGACCACCACGCGAGAGCGCCCAACAACGTGCCCTGTGACTAACAGCCTCGAAACCGACGACTCCGTGATAGCGAGTCCTCCCCCGGTCCCCCAGCGAACGGAGAAACAGCCGTGCTGATCATCATCGCGGGGACGTTCGCTTTGCTCATCTACCTCGTCCGCACAGGCTCCCGCGACACGTATCGACCCTCGATACCTGATCGGTGGCCCGACCTCCCTCCCGCACCGCCCCTCGAACGATCACCTGTGGGCGATACGCAGCCTCCCACTTCGCCTTCGAACCATGAGCCCCGTACGACGCCAGTGCCGGTGCCGGAGTTCATTGCCGCAAGAATCCGGGAAGGATCCTTCGAAGGAATTCGGTGCCCGAACTGCAATCAACGAGATTTGACGGTCGAGTGGATTCCCTTCGACGAACCCCTTTCCACGGCGGACGGAGACATCAGCTATGAGCTGTGGTGTTCGGCCTGTAGGTGGATAGCTCTGGTGCAGGGCCCAGCGTTTCCAAGCGCCCCACAGGCCGAAGAAAAGGCCCTACAGAACCGCAACAGTGAGGACTCACCCATGGGTACCGGCGGCACGCCCAGCGGAAGAACTTCCCTCTCCTTGGGAAGTGGGGCGTTCCAGGTCTACGACGAATCGGTCTCGGATCGGCTTTCTGACTTGCTATCCCAGTACTTCGATCACCCTCGCATGTACTGCTTCGCCCAGGACTGGCGTGGCATCCAGTTCTTCATCCTCGACAAGCTGACTCAGAACAAACCTGAAACAATGGTTTACATTTACGATCCCGCCCGAGGCATCGCAGAGGAACTGCTACCGTACGGCCTTCTTCTGCTGAGAATCGCAGATGGAACCATCTTGAACGGCTGCGCACTGGACCAATATGCGATCTGGCTGCAACGTGCCGGTTTGTCCAGCTTGGATGTCGGACAATGCATCACGCCGCGCGTCTTCGTGTTCTTGGGCGGGAACGAAGAGGACTAGGACACCGATCCGCGATCCGCCCTGCCCTACGTGTATGCATCTTTGACGATGGCAGCGAAGCTGAGAGACAGTGGCCTCAAAGAGGGGGACATTCTCACCGAGGAATTCTTCAACGGTCCCAACTGATTTGGATGAACCCGAGCGCGATGAGGATATTTGCCGGTACTTCACGTGTTGAAGTCCTCCGCACGGCGACAGCGTCAAGTCGCCTCACGCTCCGCCCAGAACTATCCTCTCGATATGCATCTGACCTTCGCGGCAACATACGACCCTGACGCCGACGCTTCATACATCTATGTGGCCTCCGACCGGGCGAACGGAGACGCTGTGCGCCAGCAGCACGTCCACTGCGACGGCTCTGACGGCCAGATCATCCTCGACTACGACAGAGACGGACGGCTCCTCGGTATCGAACTACTCGGAGCCTCGTCCCTCCTGCACGCGTCCGCTCTCTCCACGGTCGAGTAACCGGAGACCGGCCCCTAGATCTCTGCATCGCAGATGTCGGGCCCGCGTACTAGTCTGTGTCCTGCGACGAGAATCAGGTCGCCACACTGACCAGACCGCAGCGAGAGCCAAGGTCCTGACCTGCAAGATCCTTGCAGATCGGTCACATGTGGCGACCTGATCTTTTGAATGTCTGCCGGTTACTTCGCGTCTGGACGCTCAGGCATCTTCATCATGATCAACTCTGCGCCATCCTTGTACCGGTAGGCCCACTGGCCGTCCGTCGTCATCACCATTCCGGCCTGGCCCTCGTCAGGGGCCGGGCTCCACCCTTGGGTCTCATCCGGTTTTGCAGTCTCGCTCATTTCACTATTGTCTCAACCTCGGGAAATACGCCGAAACCAGTACAAACCCGCGCACAGTGGAAGGCATGAGTGCTGCCACCGGAAAGCCAGTGCCGCCGATGCTCGCCACGCTCGGGCATCCCCCAACCGGGGAGCGTTGGCGTATTAACTGAACTAAAAAATTGCATCATTGCAGGTCAGGGGCTGTGCTGATACTTTCCTCAGTATGTGCAGCGAGATGCGCCGGGCTGATCTTGCAGGGCTGGTCGTTCCCGACGTGGGGCGGCTGATTTCGACAGGTTCCGAAGCAGAGCCCTACCGGTTACTCGATGCGTCGGGTGAGGTAATCGGCGCTGCGACACTATTTTTCGAGGAACTTCACGCGTGTGACCGATCGTCGGCGACGATCCGATCGTACGGGCATGACTTGTTGCGGTGGTGGAGATTTCTCGCAGCGGTCGACGTGGGATGGGAGAGAGCCAGTCCCGCGGAGGGCCGTGATTTTGCGCGTTGGATGAAGATTGCGGATAAACCCAGGCGTGAACATTGGCGGAGGCGGGGCGAAAAAGTCTCCGGCACAACACCTGTAGGGGGCAATGCGGCCAAGAGTGGTCATTGGGTGGTCAACGAGGTCACCGGCAAGCCGCGGCAGGGACAGAAATTCTCCCCGGCCACTCGAGCGCACGCGGAAACGGTGTTGCGGGCGTTCTACGATTTTCAGATGAGCATCGGTGCTGGGCCGGTCGTCAATCCGTTCCCGGTGGATCGCTCGCCCCGCGCTTTTCGGTCGAACGCGCATCACGATCCGCAGGATCCGTTTCGTAACGAGCGGAAGGGGCGATACAGACCCAAGGTTCCGAAACGGATACCCAAGCGCATTCCCGATGATCGTTTCAACGAACTATTCGCGGCGTTGTCGTCTAACCGAGATCGGGCAATGTTGGCCTTCTGGGTTTCGACCGGCGCCCGCGCCGACGAGCTCCTGTCGATGTCCCAGAAGAGTGCGGACCCGGGCCAGCAATTGATCACCGTAATAAGGAAGGGGACCCGGGAGGTCCAACAGTTGCCGGCGTCGCCAGATGCATTCGTGTGGTTGCGGATCTATCAAGAAGAGGCCTGGGGAAAGGATGCCCCTCACGGCTGCGATCATCCCTTGTGGATGACGTTGCGCAGGCCGTGGCGGCAGCTGTCGTATTCGGGAGCGCGCGCGATGTTCTCACGGGCGCAGTCGATGTTGGGATCCAATTGGACCATTCACGACCTGCGCCACACCGCAGCCTTTCGGATGACGAGCGATCCTGACATGCCGTTGTCCGATGTGCAATGGATCCTGGGCCACGCGCACCTGACAACCACTCAGCTGTATCTGACCCAACTCTCGGGAATTGCATCAGACGGGCGAGAATACCCAGGTCGCGAGGGCCACAACAACATACGGAGGGGTTCTACCTTCGAAATGCTGACCGTCTGAGCTGCAAGTTTGGCGAACTAGCCCGTTTAATGCAAGATATGCCCTCTAAGAGGGAGGTCTTGGGTGGGGATGCAGCGAGGTGTCGACCTGGCCGGGGCGGCTCGTCTGGAGCTGGTTTCCGGGGTGGCCCACATACGTCCGCAGGACGCGATGGTCGAGGCGATGCTGCGGGGCTGGCGGGCCCAGCAGGCCGCGCGCGGGCTCCGCGAGGACACGGTCAGCGCACGCGAACGGCTCGTTCGTAGGTTTCGGGAGTTCACCAACGAGTATCCGTGGACATGGATGCCGGGCCATGTGGATGAATGGTCACTGTCGATGACCAGTGAGAAGCACTTGGCGCCGTCCACGATTCGTGGCTACCAAGTTGGTTTGAGGCTGTTCAGCGAGTTCCTGATCGACGGCCGCTACGGCTGGGCGGTGGCGTGCGAGGAGGCATTCGGCACCCATCCGGTCGCGATCTGCCACGAGTGGAACACCATCGCTCACCTCAACGCCTACGAGGGCAATCCCGAGGCGCGGCCGTTCTCCCGCGAGGAGATACAACGGTTCCTCGACTACGCCGACGATCAGGTCGAGCGGGCGGTGCGGACCAAACGCAAGGGAGCACTCGCCGCGTATCGCGACGCCACGCTCTTCAAGGTCCTCTACGGTTGGGGGTTACGCCGCACCGAGGCCGCCAAACTCGACCTGGTGGATTTCGGCCGCAACGCGGCAGCACCGCAGTTCGGGCAGTACGGCATGCTCAACGTCCGCTACGGCAAGGCGAAGAGGGGACAGCCGCCGCGGCGCCGGAACGTACTGTCGGTAATGGACTGGGCTGTGGATGCGGTGGCCGACTACGCGGAGAACGTCCGGCCCAAGTTCGGCTGCGAGGACCATCCCGCGCTGTGGGTGACCGAGCGCGGCGGCCGGATCAAACCCGCGGAGATCAACGCCCGTTTCGTTGCCTATCGGGATGCCCTCGGTCTACCGAAAAGTCTTGTCCCCCATTCGATGC
>NZ_LVCT01000117.1:0-3641 GCF_001647205.1 Rhodococcus sp. EPR-134 | reverse complement strand
CACCGACCTCATCGAACCTCTGGCGCGGCGCGGCATCACGTTGTCCTCGAGTCAGGTCTACCGTCTCGTCGTCGAGCGTCCCGAACGGCTGAGCCTGAAAATCCTCATGGCCCTGCTCGATATCCTCGATGCCGCCATGGAAGACCTCATCGAACCCGTCACCGCTGCCGGGTCAATCTCCAAGCGGAAGAAGGCAGTTGGCTCCGAGGCAGGGGTCGGCGATCTGCGGCCCAAGCGGGCCCGCGTCACCGGCCTCGACAGGTCGTGACCCCGGACGGACAGGGCGGGCGGGCCGTCTCGGATCCGGTCGGGCTGATCGCGGATCTGGTCGCCGCCGTCGAGAAGGACATGAACCCAGGACAGATTTATACCGTGGTCACCTCCGTCGCGGGCGGGCGCGCGAAATCGCGGCGCCTCGCGGCGGCCCTGGTCGAGCGTCCCGAAGTGTTGGCCGACGGCCGATCCCCGGCACCCCGGGCCGTCGGTGACCTGCTCATCGCGCTACGCAAAGCCGGCGCCTCGGCGGTCTCACCTCCCTGTTGCGCCGAGTGCGGCAAAGGTCTGCGGACTTTCCAGCGCCGCGGCCAGGACTGGTATTGCGCGGTCTGCGAGCAGCCGACCGAACCGTGCACAGCCTGCGGGAACACCCGGCCGGTCTCCTCGAGGGACCGGGCTGGAGAGCCCCGATGCGGGAAGTGCCCGGACATCGACGGGCGCGACCCGATCACGTTGATCCACAAGATCATTGCCGAATTGGATCCACATGCCGACCGGGAAACGATCGCCATCGCCATCCGTGGTTCGGCGCCGCGGCCGGCATATCAGCAGAAGCTTGCGTGGGCATTGGAGACCCACCCGGCGTTGCTGACCGGGGACGGCCATCTCGCGCCGCTACGCGCGATCCCACGGCTGATCGACCTGCTGCACGGCGCCGGTGTTGCCGGGATCGTCCGGCCAATCTGCCCCGGTTGTCACCGAGTGGTACGCATCGACAAGCCGCTCAACGGAATGCGGGTCTGCCGGATGTGTATCGCACACTCCCGCATCGAGAAGTGCTCACGCTGCGGAGCACGGCGAGAGCCCGCCACCCGAGATCCCCAGGGTCGACCGTTGTGCCCGAACTGCCTGATCACCGACCCGGACAACCTCGAAACCTGCATCAACTGCGGGCGCCGCCGCGCTGTCTGCACCCGAACACCAGAGGGTCCGCTCTGCGGGAGCTGTCCAACACTGTTGCCCGCAACATGCAGTGTTTGCGGTCAGGAAACACCTTGCGGCACATCGCGAATCACAGGACTGCCGTGGTGTCCCGGCTGCCAGCGCCGGTTGGCCGCGTGCTCGGCCTGCGGCCGTGATGCTGCCATCGTTTCCGGCACGGCGGACCGTCCGCTCTGCGCCGACTGCACCACGCCACCGACCTGGATCAGCTGCCCCGTCTGCAGCGATCCCGACCATCCGCGCCCCGGCCAATGCGCACGGTGCCTGATCGACAAGCGCCTCGACGAGGTGATGGGTCCCGCAGTCGGTCTCGTTCCGGGCCTACAAGCGTTGCGCCGCAACATCGCCACCACCGAGCACCACATCACCGCGATGCGCTGGCTGACGAAGAAGTCCGTCGCCCCGGTCTTGTCGGACCTCGCCGGCGGGCGAACACCGCTCACGCACGAGGCCCTCGACGAGCTGTCTGACAGCCCAGCTCTGGCTCATCTGCGTCAAACGCTCGTCTCCGTCGGCGCCCTGCCCGAACGCGACGAGGAGATGGCCCGCCTCGAACAGTTCTTGACCGAATTCATAGCTTCTCAACAAGATTCGGATCGGCGGAAAGTTCTGCACCGTTATGTGGTCTGGAATCTGGTCAGGCGTCTTCGCGACCGCAACAACGGTCGGCGCACCTCCCGGCAGCAGTCGCTGCGCGTCCGCAGTCACGCCCGCGCCGCCGTCGCATTCCTGGACTGGCTCGATCGGCACGAGCGCACCTTGGACAGCTGCCGACAGGCCGACCTCGATCAGTGGCTCACCGACGATACCGGCGCCTACCGCTACGAGACCGGTACCTTCATCCGGTGGGCTCACGCCAACAAACTCACCACCGTCTACATCTCGGCCAAGCGTTGGAACGGACCCACCGATCCCCTCGACGAGCAGCACCGCTGGAACACCGCACGCCGTCTTCGGCACGACGACACCCTCAAAGCCGAAGACCGCCTCGCGGGCCTGCTGCTGCTTCTCTATGCGCAAGGTCCCTCGACGATCAGCCGGTTGACCGTCGAACACCTCCATATCGACGATCGTGGTGCCCTCATCTACCTCGGCCGCGCACCCATCCACCTGCCCGAACCCGTCGCCGAGTTAGCCCGGACCACGGTCGCAAACCGCAAGGGCCACGCCACTATCGGTGCCCTGACGCCTTCTCCGTGGTTGTTCCCTGGCGGTCAACCCGGTCGGCCGATCAGCACCGACCGACTGACCCTCAAGCTGAACAGGCTCGGCATCAGTCCCAACCAGGCCCGCAGCACCGCGCTGTTCCAGCTCGCTACCGAAATCCCCGCCGCGATCCTCGCCCGCACCCTGGGCATCAACACCGATGCAGCCGTCAGGTGGCAACGACTCTCCGCCGGTGACTGGGCCACCTACGCCGCCGAAGTCAGCCGACGAACAACCGAATCGGACAGGCATTCCGACAGTTTGAATATCTGACGTCACCATTACGAGCCGCGACGAAGTTTTCGCGCACGTACGAGCCCACCATGCTCGGTACACCGGCAACACCCAATCGCTGCACGCACCGCCAGCGCCGGGCTACAACCCGGCAGTGTTGGACGTACTTTTCGGAGGTCGACGCTGATGGTTTCTGCACGTGTCTCCAAAGCGCCTGCCAGTTGGAGCCTGAACGTCGATGCCCGCGAAGGTGCGAATCGCAGTGTCATCGACACACTCCTCGATCGGTATCCACCGCGTGTGGTGCCATCGTCGTGGAAGACGACTGAACTCGGCCGAGCGGCCGCACTGAAGCGGGTGGAAGCACTCATGATCCGGGCTCCGGGTAGCGAGAACTTTCAGCGCGATGCTGTCCGAGGTGCGGGGATGCTTCTGCGGTGGCTGAATTCGTTTCCAGGAAAGAGCTGGCAAGGCCGCTGGAACGGCAGTTGCGTCGCCGAACACGGTCTCGGATGGGTTTCGATACCGGAAACGTGGATGGACGAACAGGGAGTGCAATCGGTTCGGCCCACAGTCCTGACGCATGCCCTGATCGGATTGTTCGTCGCGGATCTGATTCGCCCCGATTTACGTTTCGTGGTCCAACTGCACCGGTCGCACTACTGGCGCGACTGGGCGGCAATCAGCCGAGATCCGAGAGGATTCGAACGACTGGAGGCCGCGGCCGGTGCAGAGACTGCCCAAGCAATGCAAGGTCGAACTGCACGATGGCAGATCTCCATGTTGATCCTGTCCAAAGGCGGCGGCCTATCCGACATCACCGTCGGCGACTGCGTCGAACTTCGCCAGGCGGAGCTCGCCGTATGTTCGAGAGGTAAAACGCGCTACCTCTTCTACAAACTTCTCCACGACATCGGGATCTTCCCACCAGACGCGCCACCGACTTTACGATTCGTCACGGTGTACCGAGGACAGAGCACCGT
>NZ_LVCT01000116.1:0-3125 GCF_001647205.1 Rhodococcus sp. EPR-134 | reverse complement strand
ACGACGCTCGACAATCTCTCACGACATTTGGCGCTGCATTTCTGGAAAAACCTGGAGACCACCCATCCCGGAATCAACTCGCTGCAACTCGACCGCGGCGTAGCCCAGGCATGGAAAGAACGCATGCATTGGAAGGTCAGCCGCCGCCGACTCCCCGACGGAACGTACGCCGAGACCCGTAGTCCACGAATGAACTACACCGACATGCTGACAGCTGTGCGCGCGTTCTATCTCGACCTGGCGGCGTGGGCAGCACTCGACCCCGCACGGTGGGCGAGGTGGGTAGTGCCGTGCCCGATCGGCCCAGGAGAGACGAGCGCGAAGAAAATCGGACGCCGACGCAAAGCACGCATGGATCAGCGCACACGAGAGCGACTACCTCGACTGCCAGAACTGGTGCGTATCGCAGAACAACGAGCCCATGACGCCAGGATGCTCCTCGAGGCCGCTGTTGCAGCATCGCCGGGCTCCAAATTCACCGTCCTCGGCAAGACCTACACCAAGTCGGACCCATGGTTGAAAGCAAGCGCTGACGGCATTCCGGTCATCTACGACTCCGAGGGACGAACCATCCGGCTCCGAGAAGCCGAGAACCGAGCATTCTGGGCTCTGGCAACTGTGGAAGTCCTGCGACACACAGGCGTTCGAATCGAAGAGATGCTCGAAATCAGCCATCACAGCATCACCCAATATCGATTACCCGCCACCGGAGAGCTCATCCCGCTACTGCAGATAGCACCCTCGAAGACAGACGAGGAACGCCTACTTGTGGTCAGCCCGGACCTCGCCGACATGCTGTCGACAATCGTGTCCCGAATACGCGGCGCGGACGGAGGAGTACCGCTTGTGCCTCTTTACGACCGGAACGAACGTATCTGGGTGGCCCCGGCCCCACTCTTGTTCCAATGGAAATGCGGTGGTCACCACCGCGCGGTATCTGCAGGTTTGATCCGCAATGCACTGACCGAACTCATCGATGCGGCAGGAGTGAAGGACGCAGCAGGCGAACCGCTGTACTTCCAGCCCCATGATCTGCGCCGAATCTTCGCTACCGACGCCATCATGAACGGCATGCCTCCGCATATCGCTCAAGTTCTGTTGGGGCACAAGGACATCAACACAACCATGGGATACAAAGCCATCTACCCGGAGGAAGCGATCAACGGTCACCGCGCCTTCATCTCGCGCCGACGTGCCCTCCGCCCGAGCGAGGAGTACCGCACCCCGACAGATACCGAATGGGATGAGTTTCTCGGACACTTCGAGCGCCGCAAACTCGCCCTCGGCGAATGCGGCCGCGCCTACGGCACCAGCTGCCAGCATGAACACAGTTGCATCCGGTGCCCTGTATTGCGTGTTGATCCCGCACAACGTTTCCGGCTCGTCGAGATACGCGACAACCTTGCTGCCCGAATTGCCGAGGCGGACAGCGAAGGCTGGATCGGTGAAGCAGAAGGTCTCCGCGTGAGCCTCGTGGCTACCGAGGAAAAGCTCGATCAGATCGATCGACGGGCCCGTCGTGCCGTTCAACTCAACATGCCCAGCTTCCCGGACATCGTCGCGCACATCGTCCAACCTCCTGCATGACGAGCATGAACCTGATTGGGGTGAGCGTGCCGGATCGGGAACCTTCCGTGCCGGGTGCAGCAGCCGGTAGACGGATGGCAGGTGGTAGCGACCGAGAATTTCCGGTAGGCACTCTACTCTCTTGTGAGGGTAGAGTGCCTCTGTGTTTGTGCGCTGCCGAGCGCGGTGGTGTGCACAGGTAAATCCGATTCGTAGGCGCTTGCAGCCTCGAAAATTACGTATTGATTCCGCGCTCGAACGTGGGCGGAGTCGGATGGAGCAATGTGATGGCCCAGAACACGGGCGGTACGGCCCCGCAGGTGCGAGAGGCGGGGGAGGCGGGTACGTCTGTGCGTGCGGCGTTGCGTTCACCTCGCCGGCTCAAGATCGAGGTCCTTGCCGGACTGGTCGTCGCGCTCGCGTTGATCCCCGAGGCAATTTCTTTTTCCATCATCGCCGGGGTCGATCCGCGGATCGGGCTGTTCGCCTCGTTCACGATGGCGGTCACCATCTCGATCGTCGGGGGCCGCCCGGCGATGATTTCCGCTGCTACCGGTGCGATAGCGCTTGTCATTGCGCCGGTTGCGCGTGAGTACGGGATGGATTACTTCATCGCCACTGTCATCCTGGCCGGCATTTTCCAAGTGGTGCTCAGTGTTCTCGGTGTCGCCAAGTTGATGCGTTTCATCCCGCGCAGCGTGATGGTCGGGTTCGTCAACGCGTTGGCGATCTTGATCTTCACTTCGCAGCTGCCGCATCTGATCGGTGTGCCGGCTTTGGTGTATCCGATGGTCGGAGTCGGTTTGTTGGTGATGATTTTCCTGCCGCGGTTGACCTCGGTGGTGCCGGCGCCGCTGGTGGCGATCGTGCTGTTGACTGCGGCGACGGTGGTGTTTGCGTTGAACGTTCCCGATGTCGGGGACGAGGGCGAATTGCCGTCGAGCTTGCCGTCGTTGTTCTTTCCTGATGTGCCTTGGAATATGGAGACGCTGACGATCATTGCGCCGTATGCGCTGGCGATGGCGCTGGTCGGCCTCCTCGAATCGTTGATGACGGCGAAGTTGGTCGACGACATCACCGACACTCACTCGAACAAGACTCGCGAAGGGTGGGGGCAGGGTGTGGCGAACCTGGTCACCGGGTTCTTCGGTGGCATGGGCGGTTGCGCGATGATCGGGCAGACGATGATCAACGTGAAGGTCTCCGGTGCCCGCACGCGCATCTCGACGTTCCTGGCCGGTGTGTTCTTGTTGATTCTCGTCGTCGGGCTCGGTGACGTCGTCGCGTTGATCCCGATGGGCGCTCTGGTTGCGGTGATGATCATGGTGTCCGTCGGAACCATGGATTGGCACAGTATCGATCCGCGCACTCTGAAGCTGATGCCCAAGAGTGAGACGTTGGTGATGGTGGTGACGGTCGCTGCGACTGTGGGTACTCACAATTTGGCGATCGGCGTGATCTTGGGTGTGTTGACGGCGATGGTGATGTTCGCCCGCCGCGTCGCGCATCTGACGAATGTGGAGAAGGTGTCCGAAGCGGACACCAACGAGGACGGCCTG
>NZ_LVCT01000115.1:0-5453 GCF_001647205.1 Rhodococcus sp. EPR-134 | reverse complement strand
TGCTCTTCCCTACTCCACCTTTGGAGCACAAGGTCGCAACTGTCTTCGCACGGTAGTCGGCGCGGCTTTCGCCTAGATCGGCCATCGCACACCCTCTCTGTAGTGGCCCGCACTCGATGCCTGATTTCAGTGAGGCGACATCGGGTCGAACCGGCTGTTGTGTTGTCACAGCATATAAGCCGTGGTTCCTGTGTACCTATGACTAGGCGTGCAGTACGTGTTGTGTTGCAGGTAGTGCGTTCACTGGGTCTCCGTGTGATCTGGCGATACAAGCTGATCAGTGAGTACCTGACTTGCTGTGTGGCCTGTCCCCTACGGGTACCTAGTGTCAACTTTGATCTTAGTGTCTACATGCTTGGCTGCGTAACCAGTGGACGCAGTAGAAGCCATATGTGCAGTG
Organism: Rhodococcus sp. EPR-134; assembly: GCF_001647205.1. Taxonomy (NCBI): domain Bacteria; kingdom Bacillati; phylum Actinomycetota; class Actinomycetes; order Mycobacteriales; family Nocardiaceae; genus Rhodococcus; species Rhodococcus sp. EPR-134. The sequence continues at coordinate 5,053 of NZ_LVCT01000115.1, read as the reverse complement.
CCACAATGGCTGTCTTGCTGGACCGTGTTACATGTGCAAGCTGTGGTGCACAGTGCAGTAACTATAACCCATGGACCATTGCCCGCACAGTACATCCGTGCACCGATGTGTGGCTGTGTAGTGCGGGTAGCCCATCTTCCACAGTCATGACATATGACACGCATACACAATCAACCATGTGTTACCAGTGCAGCACATGTCACCTGCATACAAAGTGTCATGTTGCTCGCACTAACAATGGGTGCATCAAGTGATCAAAAGTGTGTGCTGACTACCCGATTACTCTTGCCCCCAAGTTGTACACAGTCGTGCATTGCAACACGTAGTACACAGATGAACCGTGTTAAAAATACAGAACATATTACATGGATATTAAGGCTTACATAGCTCACACATGAAACACAGAATTACCGTGCCGAATGTAATGACAGTGCCACACACAATGTCAGTTCTAACCAGACTCCACGTATATACACCGTTTACACTGTACATCTGCATACATAGTGTGAGCAATATGATACTAGCCATACAGCTCTGCCAGTAGTCACGCCACACACTGTTGACACGGACTAGCTGCGATACACGTACATACAATACTTTCTTTGCCAGTTATCGCAGCTAGATGCATATTTTCGATCACACAATGAGTCACGTGTTGAAGACTCTCCGCCGCTCTGGGGTTCCAATATTTGCACCTCCGAACCGACATACCTTCACTCTGCGCGCTGTTCCGGGTCAGCGCCAGGAAGTCGATAGGGGAGAGTGAGAGATGGATTCTTCGATAATTGCCCGTTCTTCCGGACCTATTCATGCCCCGGAACTCGGTCCGCGCCCGGACAACGAGGTTACCGTTGAGGTGAAACTCTCAGCAGGAAACCTCATAATCTTCGCCGATCAACTCGCTGGTTCCGCAGTCGACTGAAGTGCACGCGACGAGAAGAAGCTGACAGCCATCCGGCAGTTGCGAACAATCGAGGCGCTTCACCATTGCCCAATGAGGGGAGTGATGCGATCGTTTCAGGCACCGCATAGGGAATCCACTGTCGAATACCGGCTCCCACTCGTATATCCATTTGTTCTATCCATAGGAGGGTTCGTGTCGTCAGCCTGGCATATCTGCCGCGGACAGGACGGCCACCTCAAGCGCGATCACAGAATCTCGATGGCTAGAGCGTCCTCTTGGATGACACCAGCGCGGACGCCCAATTGCTGTCTCCGAAGCCCTGCCTAGAGCAGCTCTCGTCAGCTCCTCCTTCACGATTCGTACGGCAGACGCGGACGCCAAGGACTGAGGAATCTTCCAGAAGGAGGCCTACGTCCACTTGAGGGGAGGGCGCAGCAGGCACACGTTTGGAGACGGGATGGTGTACCCGCAACTGGTGGGATGGATTCGGCACTGACGAGCGCCGGAGCGGGATCGACCGAATTTTCGAACCAAGTTTGGCGGGCAGTACCTGTGTTGGAGGTCGTCAGATGCACATCCGGACCCAATCCAGTCAGCCGTTTCCTGAGCGCACTGGCGTCCGATATTCCTGATTCCGAGCCACCTGAAGAGACACTCCGGACGTCAGTCTGACCCCGGGCTGATTTGGCCAATTGTGATCCAGGCCATACGATTTCGCGAATTTGCAACCCTGGGAAATCGTCAAATCGCGGCAATGCGCCCCAGCATCGACGGAGGCTGGACAGACCCCCTCGCCGCGGTAGATACCCAAGAGGGGGCCCGAATGGCTGTCCGTGGCCATCTGGGGGGCACTATGCCTGTGACCTGCGGTGATTGGCGCGCAATTTCCCGCCCGCGAGCAAACAGTGGATCGAAAATGGAAAACGGCCAGCTCGTCGTGCTCGAGCTGGCCGCAGGGTCGAATCAGGGGAGGGGAGGGGTGCGCTGTCGATCGGAAGCTTCCGATCCCGGGTTGGTCCGATGCGGACCGGTCAGTCGTGAGGCGCCTTGCCTGATGGGGGAGTGATCAGGAAGAGGCCGACAACACCGCCAACACCTATTGCCAGGATCACGATGGACCACACAGCCGGAATGATCAGCAACAGCACAACACCGATCAGAGCGATGAGCCCGAAAGACAAGTAGCCAATCCCGACGATCTGCGCTTGCTTCTCATTCCGGTACGTAATTCTGGGGCGGTGACTCTCTGGTGGCATTGGTGCTCCTCGGGATGGCTGGATTCGACTCAGGCCTGACGTTACGGACGAGGGTTCCGGTGCATCGCCCTGTCAGCATCGTCGACGCCAGCGCTGTTGACCGATGGAAACGACGCCATCTGTCCTGCGTACACGGGCAGATTGGAGGCTAGTTCGGGGCCGGCTTGGTATCGCAGCCCCAGCGCACGTCGGCGGCATAGTGGCACTGCGATTGACATCGCTGAACGGCGTGGGGAGGCCAGCTTCCAGGGCCTAACGTCCGACAGTTTGCTTGCCAGGCACGATGCGCAGAGTGGGCGACAAGATTGGCAGGCTCAGCCAGCATGAGAAGTACGGTGACCTGCAATTTTGCGCTCTGATTTCGCAGACAACCGTTTCCGGTCTCCGTTGGCCAAGACGTGGTGAAGTTTCTCGAAATTGGGGGGTTCTTTGCCTCACTCACGTTTGACCCGGTGATTTTGCGTTCTGACCAACGATAATATTCATTACCGCAGTTCAAGCCTGGAAGGGCCAGGTGAGCGTGTTTTTCGGTGAAAATGGCCGAAATCCCAGGAACGGCCGAATGTCGCCCGGGGAGCCCTTACCCCTACCTGCAAGCGATTCGTCGCTCTACAGGGCCGCTGACAACGACGCTGAGAGCCTGAACAAGCGGCCTGCACACGCCAACAACACCAGTCGCCCATCTCACGGTGCCGCACTTACGACAACGCCTTGGTCGACTGTTGCCATGACAACAGAACAGCCACGCCAAATCTCCCGCACCGACGGCAGCGAGATCCTCGCTGCATCCGATCTCCGGGCCTGCGACGTTGTCCGCATGAAGGACGCCGACGGCAACGTCACCGAACCGACCGTGAAGGCGGTGAAAGCGATCGACCGGTGGTCTACCGAACTCGACCTACTAGACGAAGCGGGAGCATCACTGGTGACTGTGCATCTCCGGCCCGAAACGCTGGTGACTGTTGTCCGTCCACACGAACACGTCCTTCGTACGTCGAGCCCGGCGGTAGTCGACGGCACGGCAACCTTGCGGCCGCTGTTCTACGACCGCGACACGGTTCCCTTCCCGTTCAGCGAAGGTCATCGGGTTGAGATGGTCAATGTTGCGAATGCTCCGGTGCAGTCGGATTCGGACTACGACAAACAAATGAGGATCAACCACGATGAGATGTCGCTGCTCGTGAACGGATCCCTTGTGTGGAACGCCGATCACCTGCGTGCCCGAGTCGCCGGGGTCACCACCAGTGAGGGCGGTTTTCTGGTGTTCTATGTGACCGACCGCTCCCGAAATGAGGAGCAGAAGGTGGGGGAGTGGCCCGTTGACCTCAACGATCGTCACGCGGTGGCTCGGTCCGCATTGCACTTGTTCACCTTGTGCTCGATCTAGGCCGCCGCTGTATGCCTTCGACCATTCGGCCGGGGGCATGCAGCTCTGGGCGCCGGCAGGTAGGACAGTCCCCTTGCGCAACCACGCCCAGCGAGCAACGGGGTCGGCTGACATTGCGGTGGCGATGCGAACCGCAGCACCCCCCGACACGGTATGAATTCCTCATGATCCCACCGACTGCCACGCACGGTCCTTCCGAGAACCCCAGCTCAGACACGATGCATTCACCAGAATCCTCGCGGGACTCCGAGAGCAGCGGACCGTCAGTGAAACCTCGCAGAAGCGACGGCTCAGACGAAACAATTCCGCCGGCGCCCAGGGTGCGCTGGCTGGACAAGAAGGACGGGCGCCGCCTGATCGTTTTCACAAGTCTCGGGATCGGGCTGACCGCTGGCTTGGTTTTCGCCGTGATGACGATCTTTGTCCGGTTGATCGGCGGTGAAGGGTCATGGTGGCGGATCTGGACCCACGAACTCGGCGACGGACAGTGGTTCGAGGCCTCCCGCGTCACAGTCGCCTTGGTCGCGCTCACCGTTGCGGGCGGTGCAGCCTATCTGGCGTATCGGCGGCAGCATACCGCCGACCAGAATCAGACGACGGCGGCCGAGACGCAACGCATCACTGCACAGGCCTACGCACTCAGCATCAGGCAACACGATGCGACCCTCCGGCGTGAACGTCGCGACAGATTCACCGACGCCGCAGCACAACTCGCACATACATCCGCAGCCGTGCGGATCGCCGGTGTCTACGCGATGGCTGCTCTCGCCGACGACTGGCAGGCCGCGAACGATCCAGCCGAAGTGCAAACCTGCGTCGACGTGCTCTGCGGCTACCTCCGATTGCCGTACGACCCCGAGGTCACCGAGAACCACCAAACTAGAACGACTGTCACCACCCATCAGTTCGGCCCTGGGGGGAGGACGGTAAGCGGGCAGGTGGAGAAGCATTTTGAATACCGGCAGAACGACCGTGAAGTCCGCGCAACCATTCTTCGAGTCATCAAGAACCACCTTGAACTTTCGGCGGCCGTGTCGTGGGGTGACCGCGCATTCGACTTCCACGGCGCCGTTCTCGAAGACCTCGACATGAGTGGGGTCATCTTCCGAGGACCGGTGTCGTTCGAGGGGGCGCACTTCACCGGCAACGAGACGTCGTTCCACTGGGCGGAATTCAACGGCAATTACACATCGTTCGGCAAAGCGGAGTTCACCGGCAATTACACGTCGTTCGAGGGGGCGCACTTCACCGGCAACGAGACGTCGTTCCAGGGGGCGCACTTCACCGGCAACGAGACGTCGTTCGACTGGGCGGAGTTCACCAAGTCCACGTCGTTCTACGAAACGGAGTTCACCGGCAACGAGACGTCGTTCCACAGGGTGGAGTTCACCGGCACGCACACGTCGTTCCACAAAGCGAAGTTCACCGGCGCGCGCACATCATTCTCCAAGGCGCAGTTCACCGGCGCGCGCACATCATTCGACGAAGCGGAGTTCACCGGCAACG
>NZ_LVCT01000114.1:0-1237 GCF_001647205.1 Rhodococcus sp. EPR-134 | reverse complement strand
TGCCTCGACGGTCGCCACTCTCGATGCCATTCAGCACAAGTACGAAGCGAAGGGAAAGCACGTCGAGATCATCGGTCTCGACGGCGCCAGCCTCGAGCGGTTGGATCGGCTCTCCGGCAAGCTCGGCGGCGGTCACTGACGTCAGCTCATCCTCACCGAAGGGGCCGTTTCTTCACCTGCTCACACGGGTGAAGGAACGGCTTCTTCCACATCCTGACGGGATGCGGGAGCAGGGGCTGCATCGGAGCCGGTGCGGTCCCGGGTCGCAGCGACACGCACCGCGCACACGAAGAGGACGAGCGCTGTCAGGAGTTGGGCGTTTCCGATCACCTGCTGCGCAAGTTCACCAGCCCATCCCCCCGGGAACGTCCATCTCAGGACGAAATAGGGGCCGATGGCGAAAATTGTGACGGCAACGGCGATGAGGGGCCTCCACGATCGGTACTGCGGCGCCACCCCGAGGGGGATCAGCATGATGACGTACACCCAGTGGTGAGTGACCGCGATCGGTGCCGCGAGCAGCGACGCCAGCGCGACGACCCCGAGGGCGAGGACAGGTTCCCCGCTGCGCGTGAAGCGGTGCCCTGCGTAGGCTGCGGCGGCGATGATCATGGCGACGATCAGCAGCCAGATCGCATCTTTGAGCATGCCCTGGGCGCCGAGTCGGGCCAACAGTCCGGTGACGGCTTGGTTGCGGAAGAACTCGTGCGCACCGCCGCGGTCACTGCGGAAGAATTCCGTCGCCCAGAACCACACCGAATCCTTGGGCAGAAATACGAAACCGATACCGACGGTGACCAAGAATGCGCCGAGGGCGCGGGCGATCGAGGGTAGGTCTCGCCGCACGAGCAGGACGAGCCCGAAGGCAGCGGGAGTGATCTTGATGGCCGCGGCAATTCCGATGCCGATTCCTCTGAATCTGCGGGGCAGGGCGCCGCAGCAATCGGCGACGACCAACGCCATCAACGCGATGTTGACCTGCCCGAACCCGAGGTTCGAGCGCACCGGCTCGAGGACCAGCGCCACACCAGTCAGCGCCGCAGCCACAAGAGATGGCCGCGGTATCGACAATTGGCGCAGGACGACTTTCAGGATCCACCACACCAGCGCGATATTGATCGATGTCCATATCACCTGCAGGACAACGGGATCACTCCACGCCATCGGCGCGAAAATTATCGCCGCGAACGGCGAGTAGATGAACCGGAACCCGGACGAGCTCGGAAAATCTTCCGAA
>NZ_LVCT01000113.1:0-2845 GCF_001647205.1 Rhodococcus sp. EPR-134 | reverse complement strand
GACCACCGCAATCGAGAATGCGGTACCCATGGCAATGGTGACAGGTGCCCAGCGGGGTGACGTCAGCGATGGAACAGGCAACGAACTGTCTCCTCGGATTTTCGCCGATCAACTCAGGACGGCAACTCTACCCGTACGTTACAGTAGAGTTTGGTGGCTCGCACCTCGCGTTCGGTCCGGCAGGTCTGGTCCGATGCGGGTGCTCGCTAGAGTGGTCACCGAGCGCGGGCGCAAACATCTGCCCGTCATTCAAGGCCGGGTAGATGGATGTGGAGGTGCACCGATGGGTGACGACGACGGCATGCATATGCAGATTGGGCAGGTCGCGCACCGCACCGAGTTGTCCATCCGCACCGTGCGGCATTACGACGACGTCGGATTGGTCGTTCCCTCGGAGAGAAGCGTCGGCGGTTTCCGTCTCTACACCGAAGCCGATGTCGAACGCCTACTGGTTATTCGGCGTATGAAGCCACTCGGATTCACCCTGGCCGAAATGAAAGGCCTACTCGATGCGCTCGACGTCGTCAACGACGACTCGGCTACCGAGAAAGAGCGCTCCGAGGCGGAGGACTTCATCAACGAATGCCACGGCAAGGCTTCGGAGAGCTGCACCACGCTTCGGCGGCAATTGGCGTACGCCGAGGAACTGACCGAACTGCTCGCAGCGCGAAGCGCGACTTCGGGTTCATCGTCGCCGGCATCTCTCTGATCCGGGAGCGCGCCGGCGGAGTAGGCCCCGTCCCAGGGCGGGTCGAGGCTCTCCGTCCAGATATTCGGATTGCCTCCGGTCTGTGAACTATTATTGCGCACTTGATATTCCGGCGATTCGACACGGCTGAATTGCGGTGACAGGCGAGCGCTAGGCGCCGGTAGCTCCTGTCGAACCGTGGGGAACGCTCCAGAATCTCGCCTCGTCGATGGTGACCTCGATCAGCGCCGCCCCGGTGGTTCCGCGGGGGAGCCACGGGGCAAGCATGCTGTGCCAGTGCTCGGCCACACTGTTGTAGTTGGTGGTGAAATCCGCAGTACCAGTGAGGGATACGGAACTGTTCGCCGATGTGAACGATATGTTGACCGCCGATCTCGCGGCGATGTGGGAGATGATGCGCGAGTTCGTCGGAGCAAGGAAGAACAAAGTTCCGCCGAAATCGCCCACGCGCAAGGCCATCGGCCTGCTGATCAACCGGTTCTGATCGTCGACGGTCGTGACCATCACCGTGTCCAGTGTGCGCAACAGTGCGTGAAGTTTCTCCACATTCTCCGCCGCCATCGTTGTCCCCTTCGGTCACGGTCATGCGCAGCAGCTGCGCCCAGTACTGCAAGAACGTGGATGCGGGTTACCCACATGCCCCGATCTTTCTTCACGGCACGGTGGGGCGCGTCACACTATTTTGCCTATCCGGTAACCAAACTCTACCATTCCGTAAGAGTAGGGTTCGCCGTTCTCGGTCAACCCCGTCGCCTGTCCAGGCGGCCGCGGCCAGGAGATTCCCAGGTTTGCCGCACGCATCCCCGGCGCACGACGCGCCACCCCAGCCGAGTAGGAACTCTCCTGCTCACACGTGAACGGAGCATCGTGGCAGCACATGCCTCACCACCCTCGACCATTCGGGACGCACAGATGACCGCACCGACGGTCATGAGCGCCTTGCGATCACCGCGACTACTCAAAACCGAGGTCCTCGCCGGATTGGTCGTTGCCCTCGCCTTGATTCCCGAGGCGATCGCGTTCTCCATCATCGCCGGCGTAGACCCCCGTGTGGGGCTGTTCGCATCCTTCGTCATGGCCGTCTCCATCGCATTCCTCGGAGGCCGCCCGGCAATGATCTCCGCCGCTACCGGTGCGATAGCCCTGGTCATTGCGCCGGTTGCACGTGAATACGGACTGGATTACTTCATCGCCACCGTCATCCTGGCCGGCATCTTTCAGATCGCCTTCGGTGTCCTCGGTGTTGCCAAGTTGATGCGTTTCATCCCGCGCAGCGTGATGATCGGTTTCGTCAACGCACTGGCGATCTTGATCTTCACCTCCCAATTCCCACACCTGATCGGTGTCCCCGCCATGGTGTATCCGATGGTCGGAGTCGGATTGCTGGTGATGATCCTGCTCCCCAAACTCACCACCGCAGTACCGGCACCACTGGTGGCGATCGTGCTGCTGACCGCGGCGACGGTGGTCTTCGCGTTGAACGTCCCCGACGTCGGGGACGAGGGCGAATTGCCGTCGAGCCTGCCGTCGCTGTTCTTTCCTGATGTGCCGCTCACCGTCGACACCTTCACCATCATCGCTCCCTACGCGCTGGCGATGGCGCTGGTCGGCCTCCTCGAATCGCTGATGACGGCGAAGTTGGTCGACGACATCACCGACACGCACTCGAACAAGACCCGCGAAGGGTGGGCGCAGGGAGTATCGAACGTCCTGACCGGATTCTTCGGTGGCATGGGTGGTTGCGCGATGGTCGGCCAGACCATGATCAACGTCAAAGCATCCGGCGCCCGCACCCGCATCTCGACGTTCCTGGCCGGAGTGTTCTTGCTGATCCTCGTCGTCGGACTCGGTGACGTCGTCGCCTTGATCCCGATGGCCGCGCTCGCAGCGGTGATGATCATGGTCTCCGTCGGAACCATGGACTGGCACAGTGTGCACCCGAAGACCCTGCGCCGCATGCCGCGTAGCGAAACCCTCGTCATGGCCGCCACCGTGATCGTCACCGTCACCACACACAACCTCGCCTACGGCGTGATCGTCGGTGTGCTGACGGCGATGGTGATGTTCGCCCGCCGCGTCGCGCATCTGACGAATGTGGAGAAGGTGTCCGAAGCGGACACCAACGAGGACGGACTC
>NZ_LVCT01000112.1:0-1205 GCF_001647205.1 Rhodococcus sp. EPR-134 | reverse complement strand
TGCCTCGACGGTCGCCACTCTCGATGCCATTCAGCACAAGTACGAAGCGAAGGGAAAGCACGTCGAGATCATCGGTCTCGACGGCGCCAGCCTCGAGCGTCACCGAGGGCTCAGCGGCACCCTCACTTCATCGCATTGAGATGGGTGGACGCCGTCTGCGCTCGGTTATCACCTAATTGTGCTGTAGCGCAACGAATTATGGTGGTACTTCACGTCTGGTTCTCGCCGTGTTGTCGAGAAACCGGAACTCGCCACCCGGCGGGCCCCCGTTCGCGGCGGTCGGTGAAATGGCACCAGGACGCTCCGGACCCTCGATAAACCTACTGTAACGTAAGAGTAAAGTTGTGGCGGGTGTTCGACCGCCGCCAAGTCCATGAGAGTCACGTCCGCCCAACACCATCGAGGAGAAAGATCCGGTGCACCGAATCAACGACGGAACCATCGAACCGAAATCGGGCGATACGGCAGCGCACACAGGGCGGGTGGACTGGGTCGACCTGGCGAAAGGGATCAGCATCGCGTTGGTCGTCCTCCTGCACAGCACCAACTTTCTCGTCACCCGCGGGTTGGCCGCAGGGATCTGGAACGACATCAACGCTGTTGCGGAACCGATTCGGATGCCCTTGTTCTTCCTCACCGCCGGCCTCTTCGCACACAAAGTGACATCACTGCCGTGGGCAACGGTGATCCGGCGGCGAGTCCTGCCTCTGGCATACCTCTACCTCATGTGGACGGTTCTGCGCTTCGTGTTCTTCAGCGCCTTTCCGGCCACCGCAGGAACCGACGAAACCTCGAGCCCACTGAACTTGATCACTGCGCTGGTCGTACCGACCAGCGGGTTGTGGTTCCTCTACGCACTCGCGGTGTACACGGTGCTCACGAAAGCACTCGGCGGAATCGACTATCGAGTCCAACTGCTCGGTGCGATCGCGTTGGCCTTCACCGCTCCCAGCATCGGAGGCGTCGACTGGACCTGGGGAAACATGATGGAACTCTTCCTCTTCTTCCTCGCCGGAGCGCACCTGCAACAGATGATCCGCGCCGCCGCCGCATCGACGACGATGACACGTCTCGCGCTCTCCGGCACCGCATTCGCGCTCGCGTACGCCCTGCACGTCAATGGGTACATCACCTCGGTCGGCGCCGCGACGATCACCCTGAGCGCCTTGGGTCTGTTCGTCGGCATCACTCTCACATCGCAACTG
>NZ_LVCT01000111.1:0-1746 GCF_001647205.1 Rhodococcus sp. EPR-134 | reverse complement strand
GTCGCCGCTGTTCACGCAGGCTTCGATTTCACCCGTAACGCGCTGTTGGTGTTCGGCCCCCTCCTGGTAGCCACCGTTGCAGTCGGTGGATCCCTGGCGATTCACGCAGCGCTGACCTCCGCCGGACAACGATGGCTCTTCGTCATGCCGCGCCGGAGCACCTCATGACACCTTCGTCGTACATGTTCCCCCAGCCCCCACGCCGGAAAGCGCAAACGTGACCTCGGCACTGACCATCCTCTCCCAAGCCCTCGTGTACGCCCTGCCGCAGCGCTGGATCGCGAGGCTTCTGCGCTACCCCGAAGCCGTGAAATTCCTCCTGATCGCAACAGCGGGCACCATGGCCACGACGACACTGTTTTCGATCCTGAAATGGACGGCGCTCACAGACAATCCGGTCACAGCGCACATGCTCGCCGCACTGATCTCCGCCGTGTACGCATACATCCTGTGCCTGGCATGGTCGTTCGCCGACATCGATCATGCAAGCGGAGGACGCTGGGCAGCAACCTTTTTCGCCCTCATGGCAGTCTCCATCACTCTCGGTGCCATTCCCCTCTGGATTGCCCGATACCACCTGGAATTGAGGGAACCCCACGTGCATGCCCTCACTGAAACCGCAAGCGATTTCGTCGCGAGCACCGTGGTCGGTGCCTTTCTCTCGACGTGGTTCCTCTGGCACGCGTGGCAGCGAGTTCGCTCGACTTCGGCCGCGGACTTCGACGCCGCTGCCGTCCCGGCGACGGAGAGGCTCGACCCACCGGCCTGACCACCCATCCGCCACCTCACCGGAAACCACTCCAGGTGTGAACTCATGAAAGTGACGGCATGACCATCACATCCGATGCATCGACCCGCCTCCACGCACTCAGCGAATGGATCAACGACCATCCCACCGCCACGTTCGTGGTTTTGTTCGTCCTTGCCGTACTGCTGGTAGTCCTCGCAGTATGGGCAATCTTTCGCTGAATCACCTCAGCTGGCCCCGCAGCCCAGGGGTTCGTCGAGCGTAGATGCCGGCACTGCAGTTGTAATCAGGTGGCAGGCTCGGTGATCGTTGCTGGTGGAACCGCGAAGAGGCGATCGAGGTGGTAGGTGATTACTTCGGTGGCTCGATCTATGGAGCGCTGACCGACCAGGATGCTCGTGCCCAGACCGTTGACCAGTGCCACCAGGCGTGCAGCCTCAATCGCCGCGTCACAGTCGACAAGTTCGTCGGCATCCGCCGAGCGTTGCAGTGCTTCGGTGAGTTGGCGCTCCAGTCGGTCGATGCCGCTGATGGACGGATGCCGTGCAACCTGAGTATTGGTCATCGCGAGAACCGCGTAGGACATCCACACCAGATGAAACATGCTGCTGGGTTCGTCGGTTGGCAACGCTTCGGCCGCGAACGCATCGATGATCGATCGTGGTGGCGGAGGACTCGGAAGATCGGCCAGTCGTTGTGCCCATCGCTCCTGGCTACTTTGTTCCAGATGTTGGAGAGCGCCGACCAGGAGCTCCTCTTTGCTGGTGAAGTAGTACTGCACCAACCGCAGCGACACACCGGCTTCGGCGGCGACGGATCTCATTGTTACCGCATGCAGACCGTCTCGATTGGCGGCACGAACAAGCGCCTCGGCAATTTCTGCACGGCGCCGGGTGGGGTCGGGTCTGCGTGGCACCGTGAAATCTCCCTGCATGTGTCGAACCGATCCTGGTACAGCCGTAGATGATACGTCTGTACCGCTTGTCTTGTGCTCGGAA
>NZ_LVCT01000110.1:0-8390 GCF_001647205.1 Rhodococcus sp. EPR-134 | reverse complement strand
CTCGGTGGTGAATGTTGCTCTGCCGTCCATCCGCGAGAGTCTTGGGTTCGACGCTGGCGGATTGGCATGGGTAGTGAATGCCTACGCATTGACCTTTGCGGGCTTCCTGCTGCTCGGTGGCCGTCTGGCGGATCTTCTGGGGCGCCGACGGGTCTTTTTGATCGGCTTGGCAGTGTTTTCCGGAGCAAGCCTCGCCGGTGGCCTCGTAAATTCGGCGTCTCTTCTCGTCGTGGCCAGGGCGGTTCAAGGCTTGGGTGCTGCGATCCTCGCGCCAGCGACGCTAACTGTTTTGACCGCCACTTTCCCCGAAGGCCCTCGTCGCACTCGTGCACTGGCCACTTGGACGGCGGTGGGCATCGCAGGCGGTACAGCAGGAAATTTGGTGGGAGGTATCCTCACCGAATATCTGACATGGCGGTCGACGCTGCTGATCAATGTGCCGATCGGGATGGCTGCAGTGCTGCTGGCTGTTCGCTATATTGCCGCTGATCGTCCCTCTGGGCCGCGTCCACGACTGGACTTCGCTGGAGCAGTCTTGGCGACAGCAGGTCTCGGATCCTTGGCTTACGGTATCGCCCAGGCTGCAGATGATGGTTGGTCGGCAAACTCGACCATCTCTGGCATTGCGATTGGCGTATCGCTCCTGATCGCCTTCGTCGTCGTCGAAAAATGGGTGACATCGTCACCTCTGATACCGCTGCATATCTTTCGGAACAGGGCAGTCTCCATCGGCAATGTGATCATGCTGCTGGCTGGAGCATGCCTGAACCCGATGTGGTACTTCCTGACTCTGTCCATGCAGAATGTTCTCGGCTACAGCCCCGTACAAACAGGTCTGGCCTTTCTGCCTCATACCATTGTCGCGATAGCTATCGGGGTGGGGCTGACTCCCTGGATGATGGGCAGAATTGACGGCCGCTTTCTCATTGCATCCGGATCGATCGTGGCTGCTGCAGGATTCTGGGTACAAGCCCAACTCGATACCGACAGCGGTTATGTGCAGGGAATCCTTCTGCCCGCCATCATCTTCAGCGTCGGGAGTGGAATACTGAACACTCCCATCACTGCTGCTGTCACCTCAGGGATCCCCGCCGCCGACGCGGGTGCTGCCTCAGGGCTGATGAATACCACCAAACAGATCGGTGGCGCGCTCGGGCTCTCCGTCCTGGTCACTTATGCAGCTACGAGCAGTCTCGACAAGGACGACCTCCTGGCCTCGTACAACGGTGCGTTCTACGCCATTGCGGCAATCATGATCGTGACGGCACTCTGTGCGCTGGCCTTACCGGCGCACAGGGACCACGCAGAATGAAACCTCTACCCCGCCAAAGATATACAGCTGAGGTCGAGAACTGATCGCGTGCTGTCCGGTTTTGTGAGATATGACGTGCTGGCCTTGGGAGGCACCGTCACCAGTCTCGGCAAATTTGTTATCTGCCTCTCCTCCTGGCATCCGCCCAAGTCGCTGAGCGACTAGGGCCGAACTCTCACCGCTACGACTGCGGTGAAACCCCGCGAAAACTCCGCCCATTGGGCGCCCTCGACAGATGAGCCGAGCAGATATAGAAAAAATTCCCCAGTTCGACCAGGCGTCGCTACGCACTAGTTCAGATAAGGGCCTTCGAGAGTAAGTGGGATGGCCAAAGAGACATAGCCACAACAGATTCCAAGGCTCCGGCGCTGTGGTCGCGTAGCGGCAACAACAATCAGTGCCTCGTTCCCCGAGATCGTCGACGCACTCAGTGCTGTGCTTGATCACCGCGAAACCGTCCTTGACGGCGGGATCGTCGCACTCGGACCCGACGGTGTGCCGTCCTTCTCCCTTTTGCAGCGCCGGATGCACGTCCTGCGCCTCGCCTCGATGCTGCCCTGGGACGAGTGGGGCCGCATGACTGATGCATACGACGGCAAAACCGACGCTGACTACGGATGCACTCCTTGATGTCGTTGCCGCCACCGACGAAGTCGACCTCCCCAGGCCGACACTGACCACCCGGACGTGACGAAGCCGCCGGCACCGAAAGGTGTCCAGCGGCTTCACAGGGTCGGTGCCCGTCTTGCGCCTCTTGGCATGTGGCCTCTCGAAGCGGCATTTCTGGGGTGGTACCCGGGGCAAAGAACCGAACACCGACAGCCTCTACAACGCACCTCTGCACAGGGTTATTCCGGTGCGTTGACCGCCTTTACTGCGTGCGTGGTGGTTAGGGAAAAGTAATGAGCGGCTTGATGATTCCGTCTTGCTTGTTGGCCATCAGGCCGAAGGCGTGCTGAACCTCGACGAAGTCGAAGCGGTGGGTGGTCATGGGAGTCGGATCGATCTTTCCTGTCACCATCAGCCGGAAGATTCTTTGCATGCGGTCACTTCCTCCTCGGCAGAGCCCGGTATGGATGGCTTTGTCACCCATACCCAACCCGAATGCCATCAGGTCGAGTTTGAGGGGCTCGGGGTTTTCGCCGTGGTATCCAATGTTCGACAATGTTCCGCCGGCCCTGATGGATGCAAGTGCGGCTTCGAACGTATGTGGAGACCCGAGTGCCTCGATGGCGGCGTCTGCGCCTTGACCTCCGGTGAGTTCGAGGATCTGCTCCACCACGCTGCCTTGCCTGTAGTCAATGATGTCGTCGGCGCCGTACCTCCGCGCCAACTCGATTCGTTCGGGAATCGCTTCGATAGCGATGATTCGGCCGGCTCCGCGTAGGCGGGCCCCCATTGTGGCGCACAGGCCTACCGAACCCTGAGCGAAAATGACGACGGTGTCGCCGATTTTGATCTGGGCGTTTTCTGCGCCGGTGAAACCGGTGCTCAGCATGTCGCAGGCGTAGACAGCGGCCTCGTCGGGCAGCTCGTCGGGGATCAGCGCTAGATTCGCTTGGGCCCCGGGGACGAGGAAGTACTCGGCCATGTTGCCATCGACTTGTGCTGTGTATTTGTAGCCACCGAGCAGTCCCTGACACTGGCTGCTGTACCCGCCCTGGCAGTAGCTGCAGGTCCAACACGGAGTGACGGCGTTGACCGCGACGCGCTGTCCAACGTGGAACCCGTTGACGTCGGAGCCGAGCGCCTCGATGACTCCAACCGACTCGTGTCCAAGGGTGCGTCCGTTCTCCACAGGTAGAGCGCCGGCGACGGTGTGGACGTCAGAGGTACAGATCAGGGCGGCAGTGGTACGCACCAACGCGTCGTTTGGGCCCGGTATCGGAATCGGCTTGTCGACGATTGCTGTCTTGCCGATATCGATCATTGTGAAGGTCTGCATATGCGTTGCCATGGATCTGTCTCCTTGTTTCAGTAACGGATGGTTTTGAGAGTCGGAACTTCGGCTTCTAGAGGGTCTCGACAGGCTGCAGTTGGCAGTCGAATGTCAAGCCTCAGCATGTAGAGGCGCGTAGGTGTTGAGAATGTGTTTGCCTGATCGCAACGGCGAAGTGCGAGAAACGGGAAGGTATGAGAGATCGACCTCGATGGACTATCTATCGCCGCCGTTGTTCTTGAGGATCATTGTTCCGAATTCCCCTGATTTCGTGGTCGAACCGAATCTCATTGCTTCGATCCCTTCTGCCGACGAAGGACCGGAATGAGGGCTTCCAGAACCGAGATATCGTCGATGGTGGGGGGAATGGGGTCACCGGTGCCATCCGCGATACCACGCATCGTTTTACGGAGGATTTTTCCGGACCGAGTTTTCGGAAGTGCTCCCACAATTGCGACGTCTCTGAGATACGCGACTGCTCCGATTTGGTTGCGGACCATCTGGATCAGTTCTGCTTCGACATCTTGTTCGGCGCGTGCTGTCCCCTCTTTGAGAACCACGAGACCGCGGGGGATCTGCCCCTTCAGTACGTCGTGTATGCCGATCACGGCACACTCGGCGACATCGGGATGCGCGCTGATCACTTCCTCCATACCTGCTGTGGAAAGGCGGTGGCCCGCGACGTTAATGACATCGTCGGTACGACCGGTGATGAAGACGTAACCGTCGGCGTCGACGTGTCCGCCGTCCCCTGTGAGGTAATAGCCGTCGTATGTCGATAGATATGACTCCACGAACCGCTCGTCGTTTTGCCACAGGGTGGGCAGGGACCCCGGCGGGAGAGGCAATTTGATGGCGATCGATCCTTCTGCACCGGGCGGCTCGGGTCTTCCTGCGGTGTCGAGGACGTGGACGCTCCACCCGGGCATGGGCACGGTGGGCGAGCCGGGCTTGATGGGCAAGAGTTCGATGCCCGCAGGATTGGCGGCGATTGGCCACCCGGTTTCGGTCTGCCACCAGTTGTCGATGACGGGGATCCCGAGTAGTTCTGACGCCCAACGATGTGTATTGGAGTCGAGTCGTTCACCGGCGAGAAAGAGGTATCTGAGGCTAGTGAGGTCGTATTCGACGGTGCGTGTTCCGTGTTGATCCTGCTTGCGGATCGCCCGCAGCGCGGTCGGCGCGGTGAACAAGCATTTGACCTGGTAGTTGTCGACCACGCGCCAGAATTGGGCAGCGTCGGGGGTGCCGACGGGCTTGCCCTCGTAGATGACAGTGGTGGCGCCTGCAAGTAGGGGCCCGTAAACCATGTAGGAGTGCCCGACCACCCAACCGACATCCGATGCGGTGAACATGGTCTCTCCGGGTCCGATGTCGAAGACGTTCGACATTGTCCAGGCAAGTGCCACCGCGTATCCGCCGTCGCGAACCACTCCTTTGGGTTTACCCGTCGTCCCAGAGGTGTAGAGCACGTAGAGCGGTTCGATGCTTTTGACGGTTACGCACGGAGCGGGAAATGTTATGGACATGGCCTGGTCCCAGTCTGTATCGCGGTCAGTCATTGTCGCTCGGAGCTGGGGACGTTGCAGCACCACACAGTGGTCAGGTGTATGTTCGGCGATCTCAATTGCTTGATCGAGCAGAGGTTTGTAGGCGATGATGCGGTCGCCTTCGATGCCGCACGACGCCGAAACGATTACCCGAGGTTCGGCATCGTCGATACGCGCCGCCAACTCCTTCGGAGCGAATCCGCCGAACACGACCGAATGCACTGCGCCGAGACGCGCAGTAGCGAGCATCGCGATGGCGGCCTCCGGCACCATTGGCATATAGATCACGACTCGGTCGCCGCGACGAACGCCGAGATCGGTCAGGACTCCGGCGAATAAGGCCACTTGCGTGCGGAGCTCGGCGTAGGTATACGTGCGTTGGGTGTCCGAGACGGGTGAGTCGTAGATCAGTGCCGTACGGTCGCCGTGTCCGGCGTCCACGTGGCGATCGAGCGCGTTGTGGCAGATGTTGAGTTTGCCGTCCGGGAACCATCGATAGAGCGGTGCGCGGTCGGAGTCGAGTGCGACGGTCGGGTACGTATGCCAGTCGAGTGCCTTGGCAGCATCAAGCCAAAAGCGTTCGGGATCGGCAACGCTGGCCTCGTAGACGTCCCTGTAGCGGGCCACGGGCGTTCTCCTCGTGAGGTGAGTGGATCGGGGTTCGATTCAAGCCCGGTCGTCTCCCGTCAGATGAGGCGACGGGAGACGACCGGAGATCACCGCTGTTAAACGGTTCTTGGTGATGGGGCGAGTGACGCGTACAGGGCCGACTCGAAATCGAGGTAGCTGCTGAACGAGGTGGGATCGCCGAACGGCAAGATCTGTGTGGCCCAGAATCCACCGTATCCGTTGCTTCGGTCGATCCAGTAGAAGAGGTTCGCTAGTCCCGCCCAGCCCAGGGCGCCGGCAGGGCGCCCGGTCGGGGCCTGTTCGTTGTTGATCATGAACGGAAGGGACCATGACTTGGTGATTCCGGGGAAAAACTCTGCATCGTTCGACAGTGAGGGAATTACTCCGGGTAGTCCGGTGACCGGCAGGTTACCGATATTGTTCTGCTCAGCCATTTGCACTGTTTCGCTTCGCAGGACCTGACCGTTGTCGCCCTCGCCGTCATTGAGCCACATACGGATAAACCGCATGTAGTCACCCACAGTGCCGTACAGACCGTGGCCCCCCATGTGGATTTCAGGAGGTGACGGCAGTTCGAACTTCATCGGAGTTAGCGAGCCGTCGGCGTTGCGCGCGTGGACGTCCGCGAGGTTGGACCGTTTCTGATCGTCGAGCTCGAAACTGGTGTGCTCCATGCCAAGTGGATCGAAGATCCGAGATTGGAAAATCTCGCCGAGCGGGTCACCAGTAATGCCTTCGATGACTTGGCCGACCCAGTCGAGGTTGCTTCCGTACTCCCACTTTTCACCCGGATCGAACAGCAAAGGAGTTCGCAAGGCCTGTGGCGAGGCTGTGATGATACTCGGCTGGCCGTAGTCATCCGCCAGTCGTTTGTAGGTTTCGTTGAAGAAATCGTATCCGAACCCGGCGGTGTGTGTGAGCAGCATCCGCGTGGTGATGGGGCGCTTGGGCTCGCGCAGGATCGGTTTCCCATTTGCGGAAAAACCTTCAATGACCTGCACCTCTCCCAGTGCCGGAACGTAGTTGCTTGCCGGTGCGTCCAAATCGAGACGTTCGCTTTCAACGAGTTGAAGCGCGGCAGTAGCTGTGACAGCTTTGGTGCAGGAGAATAGTGCGAAAGTATCCTCGATAGTGAGCGATTCGTCGCTATCGATTGAACGCTTGCCAGCCGCGCGTTCATAAACATTGCCGGTGCGGTCGGTCACCATCGCGACGACGCCTGGAATAGGTGCGTCCGCAGATAGAGCTTGCTGTAGGACCGCGTCAGCGGTCGCTGTGAATTCGGCGTTCATGATTTGTCCCTCTGATTGGTCTCGCTAATCCGACCTGTAGCTATGGCTACAGAAGTAGCGTTCGGACAATGGGCTCTGTGGGTCAGCGCAGATTGAAGCCCTTGTATCCGGCGTCGGCGATTTCCTGCGCCTTTTCTCGGTATGCGCCGACTCCCCCCGTGTAGGACAGGACCCGTCGCGGCTTCCCTGGAACGTTGGAACCTACGTACCAGGAATCCGTCTTGGAGATCAGATTCACTGCGGCTGTTTCGTCGTGGTGCGCCACCCACGCGTCCTCGGCCTCCTTGGTAGGCTCGATGACGGTCAGATCGCGCTCTTGCATGTAGCGAATTGCTTCGCTGATCCACTCGGTCTGCTGCTGCAAGCACGTGGTCATGTTGCACAGTGCCGCGGAGGGTGCCAGGGGCACGGCGGTCGTCAGCATGTTCGGGTAACCGTGCACCATCAGGCCCATTGTCGTGCGAATATCGCGTCCCCAGTCTTCCTTCAGAGACCGACCACCGCGGCCGCGGATGTCGATTCGAGTCAGTGCGCCGGTGCCTGCATCGAACCCAGTGGCCAAAATGATCACGTCTAGTTCGTGGAAGGTACCGTCGGTCAACTCGATGCCTTGGGGGACGATTCGCGCGATCGGGTTGTTCTTGACGCCGATGGCCGTCACATTCGGGCGGTGGTACACCTCGAGGTAGTTGGTTTCGAGCGGCACACGGTGTGTGCCGAAGCCATAGTCAGTGGGAATCAGCAGGTCGCACAGCTCCGGATCGATGAGCCGCGCCCGCATTTTCTCGCGAACGAACTCGGAGATCTCGTCACTGACCTGCTCATCGAAGAACATCTCCGCGAACGACGACAGCCACAGCTTGAGTGATCCGTACTCGTAGATGTTCTCGAGCACCTCGCGGCGCTGTTCGGGGGCTAGGTCGGCCCACACGTATTCGAAATCGTATTCGAAGCCTGTGAAGGTGTGCGGCAGTGTGGTTCGAAGCTCCTCGAATCGGTCCTTGTAGGCCGCGACGTCGTCGCTGTCGTACTGAGGGTTTTTCATCGGCAAGGCGTACTGGGGTGTCCGCACGAACACCTTCAGTTGATCAACCTCGTCGGCGATGGTCTGGATTACCTGAATGCCAGTGGCGCCGACGCCGACGACACCGACACGCTTACCGGTGAGTTCTACATCTCCGTGCGGCCATCGCGAGGTGTGGAAGATCTGCCCCCGGAAGTCCTGTTGTCCGGGGAACAAATCTTCCATCGGCGCCGACAGCATTCCGCAACAGGTGATGAAGAATCGGGTGCTGATTTCCTCGCCGCGGTCGGTGCGAATGGTCCAACGCTCAGCTACCTCGTCGAACTCGGCGCTGGTGATTGTTGTGGAAAACTGAATGCTGCGACGCAGGTCCAGGGTGTCGGCGACGTAGCGCATCCACCGCTCAATTTCGGGCTGGGCCGGGAAGCGTTGACTCCAGCTCCAGTTCTTGTACAGGTCCTCGGAGAACAGGTACTGGTAGATGTAGGCTTCGGAGTCGAATCGTGCGCCTGGGTAACGGTTCCAGTACCACGTACCGCCGACGTCTTCCGCAGCGTCGTAGGCGCGGACGTTCAGTCCCTGCTCGCGAAGCATGTGGAGCTGATACAAACCGGCGACTCCGGCGCCGATGATCAACGCATCG
>NZ_LVCT01000109.1:0-2292 GCF_001647205.1 Rhodococcus sp. EPR-134 | reverse complement strand
TAGGGAAAGTGTGTGTCTGTCTCACACAGTCCAGGTGTCCCAAATTGGGACGGAGTGGCCGAGCGCAAGCCGGGGATAATGTGTGGTAAAGATCACGGAGATGGCGAAGGAGCTTGAATCGCCCAAACTTGGTGATCCAAGGCGATTCCAGGAGGTTTGCATGGTCGATCGGGAGTACCAACGATTGCGAATCGCCGCAGCTCGGGCGGACTTTCTCGAGTACGGCACCGCAGGCGCGGCGGGTGTTCCGCCGGTTGTCGCGGCCTCCTGGGAACGTAGCCAATCAGCAGGTGTCGACGCCGGCCGTTACCGCGTCAAATATCACGAAGACTTCGACTCAGATTCGAGGCTTGCCCGGTGCGCACTGCCCGTGATCGACCGACTCACAGAGGACATGTCCGACGTCCCCGTCACCATTGCGTTGGCCGACGCACAGGCCCGGATCGTGCACCGGCGTGACTGCTCCACGGCGGTCGGGCGCCTGCTTGACCGTATCGACTTCCTTCCCGGCTTCAGCTTCGAGGAGGACAACGTCGGTACGAACGGCATCGGCACCGTTTTCGAGTCCGGCATACCCACCAGCGTCGTCGGCTCTGAACACTTCAACGAATCCTTGGTGCCATTCGCGTGTACTGGCGCGCCGATACATCACCCGATCACCGGTCGGATTGAGGGCGTCCTCGATGTCAGCCTGCTGTCCGAGACCTGGACCCCACTGATTTACGCCCTCGTAAAGACGGCCGCAGCCGACATAGGTCGCAATCTCTTGCTCGATCGTAGTCAGGCGCAACGCGCACTCTTCGAGAGTTTCATCAAGGCGGACAAACGTCCGCGGCAGGCCGTCATGGCCGTGGGTGGCTCGGTGATTGTCAATCAACGAGCTCAATCGCTGTTCACTCCGGACGAGCAGCTCACGATCCATCAGCACGCGCGATACATCATGTCCGAACCAGGGGACGATCGAGCGGTGGACTCGATACCGCTGCGGTCGGGTCGATCCGTTCGCATACGGGCGACCCGTATTCTGTGTGGTCAACAAGTCGCGGGGATAGTCGTACTCCTCGACGAGGAATCCAACGACCAGGACCGAATTCGTAAGACTCCGGCGCACCCCCACATCACACCCATAACCAAGCTCGCCGAGGGTCCCGCCTACCCGGCTGGTCCCGAAAAGCCACCGCTCTTGATTGCCGATGGGAACTCGCCAGCGTGGAACAAAGCCTGTACAGATGCGGCCACCGCGCTGTTCAAGCAGGCCACAGTGCTCGTCCTGGGGGAGCCCGGAACCGGAAAAACAACGATGCTCGCGGAGCAGCACCGCCGGGTCCGTCCGTTAGATCGAACCATATCCATTGATGCGGAACATATTACGAAGGAATCCTTTGCCGGGTACGTTGGCGCTTCAGCCAACGCGACACTGATCGTTCTGCGCGACCTCGAGTCCATCACCCGCGAGGGCGTTGACGCGATCACGCAACTCTTCGATGCCATCGCTAAGGGAGATGCGAACTGCGCAGTTGCGGCAACTCTGTCTGAGTCAAGCGTGGAATCCACGCTGCCGTTCCGCGACCTCCTGTCGTACTTCGATCAGACGGTTCGTGTTCCCCCACTCCGATTCCGGGTGAGTGACCTACCTCAGATCGTCGCGCGATTACTCAAAGAGACCGCACCCGAACGGCGGACGCGTGTCAGTCCCGCAGCTTCCCGACTGATCAGTGCATTTCCGTGGCCCGGAAACATCCCGCAATTGCGGGGGGCACTAATCAGTGCGCTGCGCAAGCGCCCAGTCGGCGAAATCCAAGCCGAAGATCTGCCCAGCTCGTGCAGGACCATCAGTCCCCGAACCTTGACGACACTCGAAGCCGCCGAACGCGACGCTATCGCCAACGCCCTCAGTGAGTACGGTGGCAACCGTGTCAAGGCTGCCACCGCACTCGGAATGTCGCGCAGTTCGCTTTATCGAAAACTGAAATCGTACGCAATAGCGGAAACGTGACGGCTAACGACAGTGCCGACGATGTGACCTCGGCCAGACGTCATCCTCACTTTGAACAGAGTGCGGTCGACGGCGTATGTCATTCGAGTCGAAATTGGATAACCAAAGAGCAATAGCCACAACAAGTTCCAAGGCTTCCGCGCTGTAGTCGCGAAACGGAAACGTCATCGTCGCTTCGTTCCCCGCGATTCTCGACGCACTCAGCGCTGTGCTCGATCACCGCGAAAAGGTCGTCTACTGCGAAATCGTCGCACTCGGCCCAGGCGGTGTGCCGTCCTTCTCTCTTTTTGCAGCGC
>NZ_LVCT01000108.1:0-2201 GCF_001647205.1 Rhodococcus sp. EPR-134 | reverse complement strand
ACCACCGAGTTGCCTTACCTCGAAAAGCAAGTTACGCAGCACCCTGAGGGTTTCGGAAACGCTTGAGGTGTGCACTGCCCGCATCGCCAGCGAAGAAGACACGAAGGACCGAATTCAGTATTGCGCTGCTGGAGACTCATTTCTTCCCCGCTCAGTCGCTCGAAATGCTGGACGTTTTCCGGGAGGCAAGTGAGTGCTAGAAATGGTGAGTCGTTTGCGTGGACGTCGCAGTTCGATCTCGTGTGAGGTTGATGACGCTGTGTTGGTTCGGATGTTGGTGCGCTTGCGGTCGGTTTCGGTGGTGCCTCCCCAGATTCCGAATCGTTCGGTGGCTGTGTCTGCGTGGAAGCGGCATTCGGAGATCACAGGACAGTCGGCACAGAGTTGTTTGGCGGTTGCTTCCCGATCGTCTCGAGCAGATTGACTTTCGCCCTCCGGTGAGAAGAAGAGATTGGGATCGGCTTGGCGGCAGGAGGCCCTCAACTGCCATTCCCATAGATCGTTCAGAGGCGACAGGGGATGTGCGACTAGATCATGATCGGAACTGGACAACGGAGAGCAGTCGGGGGTTTCAGAGTTCACGGCCGCTCAGAGGTTCGAAAAGACCGTTGCGATCTGGTGTATCCGATGTGCACGGGCTAGAGCGGGGCGGTCGCTCCCATGTCGGATGTTGTGCCCGTCGATTCCCAACCTGTCGATTGTGTCTCCCGCCCATTGGACATCGTCGTTGGTGGGACTCAATGCCGTATTCACTCGGGCGGTGTCCTCAGGGCGCATGCAGAGCTTGCCGGTAAATCCCATCGACCGCGTAACGCCGAGGTCGATTTCGAGTTGGTTGTCATGTTTCGAGACCGTTGGGCCATCGATTGGTCCGGCGATCCCGGCTGCTCGACTGGCTACGACCATGCGGCCTCGTGCGTAGGCAAGAGCTGCGGGTTCGGTGGATGTTGCGGTGTCGAGTCGAAAGTCGCCTATTCCGAACGCGAGTCGCTGGGTGTGCGGAGTTGACGCGATATCGAATCCGCGTTCGATACCCAAGGCTGATTCGATCAACGCGATGATCGGTGTTGAGGCAGGTAGACGGGTTGCGGTTTCTTCGATGTGTTGTGCTGATTCGCATTTGGCGAGGACGACACCCTCGACTCCGGGTTGGTTTCTGAGCGCGTCCAAGTCGTCCCGCCAGTCTGGGCTTCCGGCAGGATTGATGCGTACCCATCCTCGATGTGTTGGGGAGAGCCACGAGCGCAATGCGTGTCGTGCACCGCCCCGCAGGTCTGGGAGGATCCCGTCTTCGAGGTCGTAGATGACCGCGTCACTCGTGCAGTGATGTGCGATGGTGAATTGTTCTGTTGATGTGGCTGCAGTAAGTAGCCATGACCTGGCGTGTTCGAGTGGTATTCGATTGCGGGGTGTTGTAGTGCGGTCGGAAGCCAATTTCTCGTCCCTATCTCCATCGATGAGTGAGTAGCTCTAGCCAATGCCGTTTGTTCGGAACATGGTTCGGCTGTTTGTTCGGAACATGGTTCGCTTGGACGGTGGTGGCGGAATATATGTCAGCGCGTTGCCGCCACCACCGTGCGCGGCGCAGAAATGCTCCGGCTACGCGCTCGGACTGTCATCGTGGATCCGACCGAATGCGCAACCAGGAACAGAATTAGTGCACGGTGTGCACGATCAGGACATCGCACGGTGCGCGGCGCGCCAAGTCTGCGGGGACTGACCCGAGCAGTCGGCCGCTGAGTGAGTTGAGGCCGCGATTGCCCACTACGAGCATGTCTGCGTCAACTTCCAGAACGAGCGCTAACAGGACCTCGACAGGGTTACCAGCAACGAGCCGGGTTTCGACCTGGGCGATTCCGAGCGCATTCGCGTGCGAGCGCGCGGATCGAAGGACTTTTGATGCCGCGTCGGCGTCATGATCACTTCGTGGTTGGTCGTCCAGCGAGAGAAGTGCCTGGGCTGACTCGGGATGGTATGCGACGACGATGTTCAGCGCCGCTGATTCGTCGGCAGCCAATGCGGCTGCTTTTTCCACTGCGCGAAGAGACGACTCCGAGCCGTCGGTACCTACCACGATTGTGCGGTAAGCGGTCATGTGGCATTCCTCTACTGGCTAGTGGTGCAAGGGGTGGATTACGGGTGTTTGTCGACGGGCACGGGTTCAGGTGTGTGGAGGACAACAATGTTCTTACGCACCGCGA
>NZ_LVCT01000107.1:0-4752 GCF_001647205.1 Rhodococcus sp. EPR-134 | reverse complement strand
AGAAGACGAAACCCAGTGTTGCCCAAGAGGTATAAGGAGATCCGGGCATCCGGAAGGAGGGGCGAGTCAGCTCTCCTCGGAGTGCTCGCCGGTGTAGTGAAAGCTGACAGAGCACGATCACTGCCCACGTTGTCAGGGTGCCCAGAGAGGACACATTGATAGCGATCTCGAAGGCGTGCTCGGGGACAACGTAGTTCAGTCCGACTCCGATCAGGGTGATGCATGCGGTGAGGAGAATGCCACCGGTAGGGACGCCCGATTTGCTTATTTTGGCGGTGAAGCGTGGCGCTTTGCCGCCCATCGCCATTGACCGGAGGACCCGCCCGGTCGAGTAGAGGCCGGCGTTGAGGCTGGACAGTGCAGCGGTCAGGACGACGAAGTTCATGACATTGCCGGCGCCTGGTATGCCGAGTCGGGTGAAGAAGGTGACGAAAGGACTCTCGGACGCGCTGTAGGCGGTGTACGGAAGCAGGAGCACTAGCAACAGGACGGCGCCGACGTAGAAGATGACGATGCGCGCGATCACGCTGTTGATGGCTCGCGGCATGACTTTCTCGGGGTTTTTCGTCTCGCCCGCGGCGATGCCGACCAGTTCGATGCCCGAGTACGCGAAGGTGACACCAACGATCACGACGACCAGCGGAAGTGCTCCGTTGGGGAGCCAGCCTCCGTTGTCTGTGATGAGTGAGAATCCGGTAGACCCTCCGTCGACGGGGAATCGGAACGCGAGAATGATTCCGCCAACGACGAGGAAGGACACGAGTGCGAAGACTTTGATGATCGCGAACCAGAATTCGAGCTCACCGAAGACCTTGACCGACAACAGATTCACGAAGAGAACGATCGCGAGGGCCGCCAGAGCTAGCACCCACTGGGGTACGGAGGTGAAGAAATGCCAGTAGTGCACATAGATTGCGGCGGCGGTGACATCGACGATCGATGTAATGGCCCAGAGCATCCAGTACATCCAGCCGGCGACGAATGCCATCTTTTCGCCGTAGAACTCGCGGGCATAGGAAACGAAAGAACCGGACGTCGGTCGGTAGAGAACCAATTCGCCCATAGCGCGGAGCATGAGGAAGGCGAAGAAGCCTGTGACGGCGTAGATGAAGACGAGTGCCGGGCCGGCGGTGGCGAGTCGTCCACCTGCGCCGAGAAATAACCCGGTTCCGATTGCGCCTCCGATCGCGATCATCCGAATCTGGCGGGTTTTGAGGTCCTTCTTGTAGTCGCCGTCACCTTCGAGGAGGGCTCTGGCTGCGTTGTCGTCTTGAACGACGGAATGGGGTTCGTGTGAAGAGGGATTACTACTCATGGCTGTTTCCTCTATGCCAGGCGGATGGGTTTGAGTTCGTCGAACAAATCCCCGGGGCCGGGGTTGGTTTCCGGGGATCTACCGCCTAGCTGGTGCATGACACCCCAGACGGCGTTGAGACCTGTGGTGACTGCGCCTTCGACCCACCCGCCAGTCCATGAAATGTCGTCGCCGGCAAGGAATATGCCACGGTGTTCCGGCGGGAACTCCGATTGCATGAAGTGCGTGTACAAGCGCTCCTGGTAGCGGTAGTGCCCGGGCAGGTTGTCGCTGAAGGCGCCCATGAAGTTCGGGTCGGCTTCCCAGGAGACGGTGATGGGTTCCCCGACAATGTGTGCCGCGATGTCGACTCCTGGATAAATCTGGCCAAGCGAGTGCAGCATCATGCGGACACGTTCGTTCGGATCGAGCGGCATCCATTTGAGGGCGTCGTCGTTCCAGGTGTAGGACAGGCAGATCGCTGCGGGCTTGTCCGGTCCGTCGTCGATCAGGTACGTGCCACGGGTGATGCGATCGGTGAGCGGCGTGCTCATGACGTCGCGTCCGGTGGTGGGATCGACGTCCTTCCAGAAAGGCCGGTCCACCATGACGAAGGTTTTGGACGCTTGCATGTAGTGACTGCGTTCCATGGCCATCCACAATTTGTGGCTGAAAAGGTCTTCTTGGCAGTCAATTCGAGCTGATAGGAGCCATGACTGGCAGGTCGATATCACCGCGGCGTAGGACGAGGTATTGCCCCACTTGTCAGTGATGTCGATTCGGTTTCCGTCCGCATTCCTGGCGATCGCGGCGACCGCACCGCGCGGTGAGCCCCCGTGCAGTGACGCGAGGCTGGTTCCTTCCGGCCAGTGGGCGATGCCCTCAGGTACGTAGCGCCACAGACCGTACGGCACCTGGTCCGCGCCGCCGAGGATGCGCTGCTGATGGTCGTCGGCGTCGACGTAGACGACGCGCAGGAGCTCGAGGATCGAGTCGGGATAGTTGGTGTCCCATCCTCCGGTGCCGAACCCTACCTGGCCGAACGCTTCGCGATACTCGAAAGGCAACTCCGAGAACGCTTTCGAAGACTCAAGATATCCGTAGAAGGAAGTCCCATCGAACCGCGGCACGAGATCGTTCCAGATTTTCTTGATCTTCTCGAAATCACGATCTGCGATCGCGGCCTGCATCTCTCCGAAATGTGCGCGTTCTTCCAGACAATCGCTCCAAGCTTGTGCCATGTCCTGGAAGAACTGCGGCAGATCTCCGGTGGTTTGTGCGTAGTGGGCCTTGCCGGCCAGTTCGACGACGGTACTCGAGCTCGCCGGTGTCAACGGGTTCGGGAATGGGCTTGTGTCCAACCCGAGCATGTCCACGTAGTGAAAGAACGTCTGACTTGAGAGCGGGAAGCGCATGCCTCCGAGGTCGGCGACGGGTCCGTCTGAGCCGAATCTTTTGCCGCGCATGCGGCCTCCGAGTTCAGCAGATTCGTAGATGACGGGCCGCAGGCCCATCTTCATCAGTTCGTAGGCTGCGATCAGGCCGGCCATACCGCCACCCACGATCGCGACCTCGGTGCCGAACGTATCGGCGGGAACGGAGCCGATACCGTCGGTGTGTCGTACGAAATCATCGTACGGAAAGGGGAAGTCGGGGATGAGCATGGTGTGAGTGGGCGCTTCGTGCACGAGGGGTTCCTTGTCTTCCGGAAGTGGGGTAGGCTGCACCGCCCCCCCGGCCCCGAAACGAGAGCCGGCGGTAGTGCGAGATCTGTTGAGTTATGGCGTCAGTACAGATCTCGCCGACGCGAGACCAGATACGGGTTGGAACGACGTGCGCCGTCGAATAGCGGCGCGGAGATTTCTGCGACGATGACTTCCGCCAGGTCGGGACCGGCTGCGACGACTTCACCATCCGGCAAAGCAATGCAGCTGTAGCCCGCGAAGTCTCTTCCGGCGTGATTTGCGTATGCGATGGTGATGGTGTTTTCCAAGGCACGCGCGGGGACGATTCTGCGCGGAATGAGGGTGGTGTCGAAGGTGTCTGCCGAGGATGCGGAGCGGACCGGAACGGCAGTCGGGACCAGAAGTAGTTGCACACCGCTGTCGGTGACGGTTCGCACGAACTCCGGATACTCGACGTCGTAGCAGATTCCCAGGGCAACGGTGACACCTTCGAACGAGACCGTCTGTGGCAGAGACTGTCCCGGCGTGAAGTAGTCGACCTCACTGCCGAAGAGGTGAGTTTTTCTGTACGAGGTGAGGACGTCGCCCGCCGCGGAGACCAGGTGGGCCACGATGTAGCGCTGGGCGCCCTCGTGTTCGACGGTGGAGACGACAATTGCGATCTGGGTGTCACGAGCGATACGACGAACGGAGGACAGCGCGGCTGCACCGTCGATATCGTGAACAGCTGCGGGATCGTATCCACACGTGAACAACTCGGGCGTGACGAGAACTTGCGAGTCCTTGTCCTCGGCCTCCCAGGCCGCCGCTTCCAACCGCGACAGATTGCCGCCGATGTCTCCGATTCGTGCTGTCGCCTGCAGTACCGATATCCTCACGACTTGCTCCTCACTGTCGCAAGCGGGTGGCGACGGAACGACCGCAGAAACCGAACGTCGTGTTCGGAATGTATTGCTGCGTTGATGGTTTGACTGTGCGGGTGATCCTCGCGACATTGAGAGGATCGAAAGGCTGCTGTGCAAAATTCTCGTCGTTTGATGGACCTGGTCCAATAGCACGTCACAACCGGAATCCGGTGCCATACTGTGCGAACGCACACCGAGGAGTGAGCATGAATGACGACGAGATGATCCAGCGGTGGCGCACGCTGGTATCGGAACGCTATGACGAACTTGAGATTCTGACTGACCGGTTCGTCGTTCGGGTTCTGCGTGATCCGCTCTATGCTCGAATCGTCGATGTCGGGGACCTTCGCGAGACCAGCAGGCAGACGTTCGCGTTCATGCTCGACGCTCTGATCGACGTTGAGGCGATAACCAAGATCGAATCAATCGCCGGCAACCTCGGACGGAGAAGGGCAAGACAAGGAATTCCGCTCGAGAACCTGGTGGATGCGGTCAGGTTGGACTTTCCTGTGCTGTGGTCGACTTTGCTCGAACGTGCTGATAAAGATGACTTTGCAGTCATTGCGGCGCACGCCGAACGAGTGTGGAACGTCGTAGACACTTTTGCCAGGCTCGCGCAGACCAGCTATCTCGCGGAACAGGCAGAACTCGCTCGCGAACGACAGGACCTGCAGCGGCAGTACATCAGCTTGCTCTTCGAGGCGGTCGGACAATTCGAGGTCAACTTCGTTCAGATCGCGCAAGCGCTCGGGGTGCCGCGTGATGCCTACTTTCGCGTCGTCGCGGTACCTCGCTTGGCCGGAGCAGACCTTCGGCGTAACGCTGACCGGGCCGCTGCCGGCGGTCGCCGGATGTTCTTACACGAACT
>NZ_LVCT01000106.1:0-14543 GCF_001647205.1 Rhodococcus sp. EPR-134 | reverse complement strand
GTCGCCGTAGCCCCGATCGCCCGCGAGATCGCAGACATTCCACTCGCAGCACTCGCTGCAACCGAGATCGCTGACCAACTTGGTATCTCAGGGGACTCCATTGTCGACCTGAAAGACGCTTGGCCTCAGCTCGCGAAGCGCAAACTCAGTGAAATTGGCTGCGACCTACAGCAATTCGTTCTCGTCCCTATTAGATCTTGCAAGGAATCGGAACGCGACCGCCTGATCGAAACGATGATGGTGTACCTGCGAACAGGAAGTCTGATCGAAACGGCCGCGGCCCTGTATTGCCACCGAAACACGATATTGAATCGGCTCAAGCGCATCGAGGAGCTCACTGGTCTGGATATGACCAAGCCTCTCGATGCCGCTCTCGCCACCGTCGCGCTCGCCGAACTGACCTGAGTATGCTGTCATCGGGCCTAGTCGATGTCGGTGAGTGCACCGTGAGCGAGTCGATCGAGGGTCTCGGTAAGAAGATCGACGCCGGCGCACACATCGCTGTCTTGGGTGAACTCACCCTCGTTGTGGGAGATGCCATCGACACTCGGAACGAACAGCATCACTGTAGGGACGACATCTTTCATGTTGACCGAATCATGCCCGGCGACGGTCATGATCTCCCGATGCGAGAGTCCCAACGAATCTGCGAGATTCATCGACAACTTCACCCCGTCGGGATGGAAGTTCGCGACCCCCCACGAATGCGCAGTGACCTTTTCGATCTTCACTTGCGCCCGCTTCTCTATCTCTTCGAAACGGGCGGAAAGCCGCTGGTCAGCAAGATCGAGTGTTTCCTGATTCGGTGACCGCAAGTCGAGGTGCAACCCCACTTCCCGCGCCACGACAACAGGCGAATTCGGCTCGATATTCATCTGACTGACCGAGGTGTGCAGCGGAGCGCTGGCGAAATCGTCTGCAAGCTCGCGCGCCGCCAACACCAGCATCGAGGCTCCCAACAGTGCATCATGCCGATCGGCCATGATCGTCGAACCAGTGTGCGACTGCGCACCATGGACGACGAGTTGGTACTTGTGCGCTGCCCACGTGGAGTCGACCAAACCGATGGTGATGCCGTCGTTCTCCAGCGATCTTCCCTGCTCGATGTGGATCTCGGCATAGGCTGCGGCAGAGGGCCCGTCGAAACTTCCCACACATTCGATGTCGTTGAGAGCATCGCGGACTGTGATTCCCGCGCGGTCGAAGCTGGACAAGGCCGCTTCGAGCTCCATCTTTCCCGTGTATACCGAGCTTCCCATCATGCTCGGCTTGAATCGGCAACCTTCCTCGTTGAACCAATTCACCACCGCAAGATTGTATTTGGGAGTCTCGCCACTCTCAGCCCATCGCTTCGCGACACGGTGTGCCGCATGTGCGGAGGCAAGCACGCCGTACGCGCCGTCGTATCTGCCGCCGAGCGGTTGAGAATCCAGATGGGAGCCCGTCAGAACATACGGTGCACCCGGTACCAATTCGAGCAAACCGAACTGATTGCCAACGCGATCGAATTCGACGCGAAAACCCCTATCCTGCAACCAGTCGGAGAACCATCGCCGCTGCTGGCCATCTGCAACAGAGGCCGCCTGGCGATCGACTCCGCCGCCGGCCGTGGCACCGAACTGTGACAATGTTGCAAAATCTTGCAGAACGAGCTGATCGTCGACGTCTTTAGAGTTCGCCATTGAGGTCTCCTGTTCTGGGCCGACGTCGGCCACATGAGGTGTCAGCGCGGGACTGAGGGAGTCGATGCTAATGCGCTAGCGGAATAGTTCGATCCAACCAGAATTCGATGTCGGTGTCGGTGTCAATTTGCCGCAGGAATCCTCACGCAAGATAGGCGATCGCACAAAACGCGTGTCCGATCAACTTTCTTGCTCGATCAAGCAGGGATGGCATGCGCGAACTGGCGTACCGTGGCAACTCGGGATGGACAATCCGGCACGGTCGAAATCGAACGAAAACCTTCACGATGAGTGAGACCCATCCCTTCGATGAAAGTGATTGTTCCTGTGTCAGTTGATGCTTCACTCGCGCCGCAGACAATGAGCTTCTCTGTCCGGACCGCAGGCGGCCGGATCGACAATTACGGAGATACCTCCAGTGGGGTCGTCGACGAAGAAGGAACGCTGACCGTAGTGGGTCATCCCTTAAGTGGCGTCACGTCATACCCGCCTTGCACATGGACGGTCATACTCACCTGTCCGTGACTTCAGTTACAGTTCTTCGTATTTCACGGATCAGAAGCACCAATTCGTACGTATTCTGATCGCCGATCAGTGCAACTGCCGTCGCCATCACCCGGTACTCGTTTATCACCGGCACTGTCCCGTCGGCAGATACCAGCGATCAACACACGCGTACTACCTCAAATTCCTGCCTCTCACAGGCGAATTCTCTCAGTAGTGCAGCGGACACTCCTCTTCAGCACCCAGTATTATGAAAGGTATCTCCATGGGGCATATCAACCATCCGCGATCAAAGAATCCCCAGACACGGAAGAGTCGGTCGAAGCAAATCACATCTGCGCATGCACCCGAGGTGAGCGTAGGAACGGATGCCGCCTTCGCGCCGCCGCAAGCTATGTCGAGCCGAACAGTTTTGCGAAACATCTCCGAGGTGCGGCATTTCTTCCGCACGAACGATGTGCCCATCTATTTCATCGGCGCAACACCTTTCAACCTACTCGGCCTGGATCGATGGGTTCGGGGCTTCTCCTACATCACGTACTACGATGCCTGGGACGGGGCACACCCACGGGTCTTCTCGCCAATGCACAAGCCGTACCAAGAATTCAAGGACGGCGAGGAGATCAACAATTGGCTCCTACGAAACCCCGAAGTTCGCGCTTACATGAGCCGTGGACTCACCTCAGGTGTCAAGCCCAAGGTGGCTATGGTGTTCTTCAACGAGGAGACCGAACAGATCTGCTCTGAACTGGGATACGACCTCATCTTGCCGCCGGCGCACCTGCGGGAACGGCTTGATTCGAAGATCGTGACGACGCAACTCGCGAACGACGCAGGCGTCGACAGCGTTCCCAATATCCTCACCCGAGTCGACGATTGGGACAGTCTCACACAGCAAGCAGACGAGGCGGGTCTCGGACCTGATCTGGTGCTTCAAACTCCATACGGAGACTCGGGAAAAACGACTTTCTTCATTTCCAAAAAGGAAGACTGGGATCGCCATGCAAGCGATATAATCGACCAGGAAGTCAAGGTCATGCGGCGAATCAACAATCGGCCCGTTGCGGTCGAGGCGGTCCTCACCCGATGCGGAACCGTCGTCGGCCCCTACCTGACAGAACTGACCGGATTTCCCGAACTTACCCCGTATCGCGGGGGATGGTGCGGCAACGAGATGCACCCAGAGGTGCTGAGTGCAGAACTCCGTGGCAAGGCAAATTTGCTCATTCAGCGATTGGGGGATCGGCTGCGCGAGGAAGGATATCGAGGGTTCTTCGAGGTCGATGTTCTCGTCGATACCGATACCGAGGATGTCTACCTTGGTGAGATCAACCCGCGAATCAGCGGCGCTTCCGCAATCACCAACGTCACCGCCGGCGCCTACGCCGATGTGCCTCTATTCGTCTTTCATCTACTCGAATACATGGACGTCGACTTCGACATTGACGTCGACGAGATCAACACACGCTGGGAATCACTGGCTTCAGTGGACCTCTGGAGTCAGATGGTGATCAAAGAAACCTCACCAGTCGCCGAATTGCTGGAGAGCACCCCACGGACGGGCCAGTACTATCTCGATACCAACGGCGCGCTTGTGTTCAGGCGTGCGGCACTCGATTGGCACCAACTCCAGAACGAATCTGAAGCATTCTTCCTTCGAATCTACAGTCCCGGCGACTACCGTTGGGCAGGAGCAGATCTGGGTATTCTCGTCACCAAGGGACGCTTGCAAAAAGAGACGCTCGACAGAGGAACCACATTGACCATCAGAGCCAAGCACCTCATCGATTCCATTCGTGCTGAATACAAGGGCATTCCAATCGAGGTTACCGAATGATCGAGCAAGGCATAGAGAATGTCAGGGCAGAAATCACACTGGAAAACTGGCAGACCGCGAAATTCCTTCGCTGGACCTTTCAGAACACAGCAGACGTCCTCTCGACTGCAACAATTTCGAGGGGTAACGAACCGCCGTCTCTCTTTCCGGCGGTAGCAACACCATTGAGTGGAATAGCCATACCGCCCATCGACTACGAACAGCCCTTCACGGTAGGCGATGTCATCGGTTCCACGGACACCGACGGCTGGGCCGTCGCCCACAACGGGACACTGCTGACCGAACAATACTTCGGTGGCATGACCACAGAGACATCACATCTGCTGATGTCGGTCAGCAAGTCGATTGTCGGTGCAGTGGTGGGCATTCTGAATGGGGCAGGATTACTCGACATCGACGCCCCTGTGTGCGCATATGTGCCCGCGCTGGCCTCGTCCGGATACGCAGGTGCCACCGTGCGGCACCTGCTGGACATGCGCTCAGGGATCGCCTTCTCCGAAGACTACCTCGACCCCGCTTCCGAAGTTCGATTGATCGAACAAGCCATCGACTGGGCACCCCGCAGCAGTCCGGATGTCCCTCGCACCATGTACGACTTCTTGAGTACCCTTCAGCGGAAAGCGGATCATGGTGGCCCCTTCGAGTACCGTTCGTGCGAGACCGATGTGCTCGGATGGATTTGCGAGGCGGCGACAGGCACTCGGATGCCCGAGCTGATTTCGGACACGCTGTGGAGCCGAATCGGAGCCGAGAGCGACGCAATCATCGGAATCGACTCCGCGGGAACCGGAATGTTCGATGGTGGAATCAGCGCATGCTTGCGGGATCTCATCCGCTTCGGTTCGCTCTACCTCAACGGTGGAATTGCAGTGACGGGAAAGCAAGTGGTCCCGGCTGCGTGGATCTCCGATACGTTTGCAGGAGGGTTGGATTCGCGATCGGCTTTCGCTCTCAGTCCTGGAGACAACAGGATGCCCGGCGGAATGTATCGGAATCAATGTTGGTTTCCGTACGAAGGATCGGAAGTTCTTTTGTGCCTGGGGATTCACGGACAGATGATTTACGTCAACCGCACCGCTGGGATCGTCGCCGCGAAACTGTCCGCATGGCCACTACCCCAGGACGCGAGCAAACTGTTTCCCACGATCCGAGCGTTCGATGCCATTGCAGCCGAGTTCACCTGAGCGGCGCGCTAAAGGCGGACGGGCTGAAAAAGTTTCGGGACTGAAGAGGGTGTTTCGCCGTTGATTTTCTCGCCGGCGAAACGCCTCTCACTCG
Source organism: Rhodococcus sp. EPR-134 (assembly GCF_001647205.1). Classification (NCBI taxonomy): domain Bacteria; kingdom Bacillati; phylum Actinomycetota; class Actinomycetes; order Mycobacteriales; family Nocardiaceae; genus Rhodococcus; species Rhodococcus sp. EPR-134. The sequence goes on along the minus strand of NZ_LVCT01000106.1, from coordinate 9,242 downwards.
ATCGAGAACACTGGACTCGGACTCCGTTGTCTCCTTCGTCGGTTTGGGAAGGTATCTCGGCTTCACAACGCCGAGGATCGCCGCTAGCGGCGATCCTCGACTGCGGGTGTTCTCGGGGGCGAGCCATTGCTGATGCAAGTGGCAGCTGAGGATGCAGCGTAACCACGGACGAGGTCGTGTTTGCACTAGTCGTCAGTGCGAGGTGGGCGCGGCTTTTCACGCACTCTCGGTTCATCATAATCAACCTCCCCGTTCGAGGATCCTTGAACGGGGAGGTTGATTATGATTGACGACCCGATCTTCAAGGTCTAGCCTGCCGTCGAACGTGTCCGCCTGTGGCTTCTTTTCGGAGGCGGTCGAGCGGGGGACCTGTTCGTGGAGTTCGGTGTTACGCCTCGCTCAATACGTGGCGCGACTTACGGAGATACGTGATATCCGGATAGCGGGGGACCCGATCCTCGGTTTCACGTAGATCAAGATTGGGTTGCTTCGTGCTTCTGAAGCATCTCGAACCGTTCTGTCGAATTGCAGTAGTTGCGTGGCACAAGTGCTCCATGTTGCCTCCGATAACTCAAACTAGGCCGGACATGGGCTAACCGCTGTTTGCAGCTGTGAAGGGTGGATACTTTCTAACTCAAAGCCTGTGACTGGCTACCGCTTTCAATGTCTTCGTTTGAGCGGTGGTCGACACATCGGGATTGCGGAGGCTTACTGCGACGAACAAGGCGTCGAGTACGGTTGTGTGGACAATCCGGCTGCTCATCGCCTCGATGCGGTAGTTGGTCTCTTTGCTGCCTGCGATCAAATTGATGTCGGCAAGGGCAGTGATCGGTGATCGGTAAAAGCTGGTGAGTGCGATCGTATGTGCCCCAGCTTCTTTGGCGGCGGTCAGCGTCATTATCGTTTCTCTCGTCTGACCGGTGTGACTGATGGCAAGACAGGTGTCCTCGTTCGTGAGCAAGCTGGCGCTGACATGCTGCCCGTGACTGTCGATGGGTGCTTCTGTGAGCAGTCCTGCGGTACGAAATCGGTAGGCTGCGTCCTGCACGATCGGCCATGATGTTCCGACACCGGCGATCAGCAACCTCCTGGTCGACGCGAGGACTTCGACGGCTTCGTCGAAGCTGCCCGAATCGACGGTAGCAAGAGCTGTATGCACGGCGTCAGCCGTGCTGCGAACTATTTTCCGCAGTACAGTGTCGGACGAGTCTGTCGGGTTGACGTCTTCGTGGATGGCCTGCTGCGCGGGCAGCGCATGCCGTGCGAGGTTGATCTTCAGATCGGCAAAGCCCTTGTACCCCATGTCCTTGCAGAACCGAACGACACTCGCTAGAGATGTTTCGCTCGCTTCGGCAAGGTCGGTGACGGTCATGTGGATGACCGCAGGCGGATCGGCAAGAATAGTGTTAGCAATCGCCTGCGCGGTTCGTGTCAACGTGGGAAGTCGTGCGCGGAGAACACTATCGAAATCGGACGCCGTGGGACCGGCGTCCGTTGATGCGCTTGTTGTCGTCACCTGGTCGCCTCTGTCTCAGAGTTAGACGAGACGCAGCCCGAGGGGAGGGCGACGATGCTCAATTGGGCGTCTGTCGTGAGGACAGCTATACGGTCACCGCGCAGTACAACCGGTCTGGTGGTGACGTGGCGGCCGAGGGAGGAGACTCGACTGTGGTCACCCGCTGGATCGATTGCCCAGATATCCCCGGAGACAGTGGTTGCAATGACCTGACCTCCGACTGCGACGGGATCTGTCGCTATTCCGATGCCGGTAGATCGGTATGGTCCCCAGCCGTCTATGGGGCCACTTCTGAGCTGCGTCGTCTTTGTCAGTTCTCTGCCTGTTCTCGTATCGAGCGCGTGAACGGTGCCATCGCCGGTGACCACGATGACCCCGGCCTGGGTCGGCACAGCTGAAACTGTAGTGAATCTGCCGCCGACTACGGTGCGCCACACGCTGGATCCGGACTCGAGTTCGATGCATTCGACAGTTTCGGATTCGGCCCGCAGTAGGAGGGCGTGGCGAGTTCCCTGCACGGCGGTCAGGCTACTCGTTGGTGCGGACTTCGAAGTTTGACTCCATAGCAATGTTCCATCGCGGCTGTCCACTGCCGTCAACCCGCGGTAGGGCCCGCTGAACGGGAGGACGACGGTGTTCCCGTAGGTGAGCCCACGCCCGTAGGTCATCAACGTGTCTACGGGCGCAAGTTCCTGACTCGACCACAGTTCGGTGCCCGTGACGATGGACAGTCCAGTGAGGTGGTCGAGTGTGCCTACGACGAGAGTGCCGTCCTCGGTGACGACCGGGGCATTGAGGACGCGAGCGTGTCGAGTTCGCGGAAGTGATCTTGTCCAACGCAGTTCGCCAGTATTCGAATCGAGGCAGCTCAGCATACCTGAGAACGTCACTGCGACAACGGAGTCCGCGCCGTGCGAGGTTAACGACGTGACCTCGTCTCCGTCGAGTCGCGCTCTCCAGACTGTTTGCCCGCTCGTCGTATCGACGGCTGAAAGGTGTGCCTGACCAGCATAGCTAGTGGGAACCATGACGTGATCGCGAGCGCTCGCCACCAGGTTGCCGCCATGCTGGGTATGACCTTGCGGCGCCTGCCACACGGCGTCCGGAACAGATATCGTTTGGTGCCTAGGCCAGGTTGCCTCGGTGTTGCGTTGGAGATACCCGGAAGGTTCGACATCCAGAAGATGCCAGGACGGCGGTGACCATGCGAAACCTCCGAAGCTGGTAGGGGGTGCGCTCAGGAACCGAAGTGGCCCGACCTGCCGGTCGACGACGACATGCCAGTGTCCGGAGAGGATCGAGATTGATGCCGTGGGATCCACCGCGTGCACGATGCGATCTAGAATGCGGGCGGACGGAACGTCGTGACTCAGGACGATCAGGGGTCTATGTGGGTCGCTCCCGGCAAGGTCATCGACGACGAATGCTTCCTGCTCACCGCGGTCGATATCGGCCGCATAGCTGAACCAATCGAGCGCCAGAATATGAAATGGCCCGATGTCGGCAGACCACCATCGCGGCCCCATCGACTGCTCGTAGCGCCATGTAGTTGCAGTACCGAGGAAGCCGTCCCCGATTGGCGCGTCGATGGGCTGAGGGTCGTGGCGGTGGCCGTAATGGTCGTGGTTCCCAGGGATCACTTCCACGGGAATCGGGGATGCCGCCGCGATCTCCTTGAATGCGTCAAACTCCGCAGCGGTCCCGTGATCGGTGAGATCGCCCGTGATGAAAGCAAGTCGGGCGCCGGCGTGGTAAGCCGCGTCGAGTGCTACTGCGAGACCCTGCGCACAGTCTGTTCCGTCCCCGAATCGATTGGCAAGTTCGACTGCGTCCTCTACGCCTCCGTCCGACGCTGATAGGTGTGTGTCCGAGAGGTGCGCGACAGCCGAGACCTCCTGTTTGGCACTTATACAGGTGAAGTCCAGCTCGCGCGATGTCGGCAGCTGCCACCACTGCGAACAAAAGACGCCGGAGGGTCGGCGGATCCACACTGGTCGTGACAACGAGTGCAGCCGGAACCTTCCATCGTCATCGGTGCGGTTCCACTCGATCCCGTTGCTGACGGCGACACCGCTTATTGGCGTTCCGTCGGCCCATCGGACAGTCCCTCGGACAGTCCCCTCGATTGTGTCGTTCATGAAACTATTCCATCATCGACTGGATGGAAATTTCTTCCAAAAGTATTCATATGAATGAAACTTTCATACACGAGTCATTGGCGGTTTGCCCACAGTTGGTTTCCGACCTTCAATCTCGTTCGTGCAACATCCTGTTCGCTCCTACATTTGGAGATTTCATGTCCCATGGCCGAATACTCACCACCCACACCGGGAGCCTCCCGCGCCCGGGAAACCTGTCATCGTTGGTTCGTCAGCGCGAGAACGGCGAGCTGACCGCATCAACCGCGTCAGCCATGCCCGAAACTATTCGTGAGGCCGTCGCCACCGTTGTCCGGCGCCAGCTCGATGTCGGCGTCGACATCATCAGTGACGGTGAAATGTCGAAGATCGGTTACGCAACCTATGCAAAGGAGCGGCTGAGCGGATTCGACGTTGATGCAGAGGTCCCCGAGGGCGGCGGGCTATCCATCGCGGATCTCGTCGACTACCCAGATCTCGCCGCAAGCTCGCTCGACGGTCTCGAAACATCGACTCCGGTTTGCGTCGGTGAAATCCGTTACGAGGGTCACGACTTGCTCGCTGAGGATCTCGACAACTTCACCCGCGCGGTCGACGGACAGCAAGTCACGCAGCGCTTCATGAACGCCGCATCCCCGGGTGTGATCGCCCTCTACTTGCCGAACAAGCATTACCCCACCCTCGACGATTACCTGTTCGCGAATGCAGAAGCCATGCGTGTTGAATACGAAGCCATCGTCGATGCGGGCCTGACCTTGCAGATCGATGCTCCGGACCTCGCTATGGGGCGACACATCCAGTACGCCCATCTCAGCGAGGCCGAGTACCTTCACCGACTCGATGTACACATCGACGCCATCAACCACGCTGTCGAGAACATCGACCCTGCGAAAGTTCGAGTGCACCTGTGCTGGGGCAACTACCAGGGCCCTCATCACCACGACATCGAACTCGACAAGATCGTCAGCCGGATCCTTCGGCTTCGCCCGAATGGTCTGGTGTTTGAGTCCGCCAACCACCGCCACAGCCACGAGATCGACGTCTGGCGTGAGACGAACATCCCGGAGGACAAGGTCCTTTACCCCGGCGTACTGGACACTTCGAGCGTCTACGTCGAGCACCCGAAATTGATTGCCAACCGCATCGTCGCATTCGCCGACATCGTGGGACGCGATCGGGTCATCCCCGGTAGCGATTGTGGCTTCGCCTCGTTCGCGACGTTCGTCGCAGTCGATCCCGAAATCGCCTGGGCGAAGCTTCGGACCTTGACCGCCGGAGCGCAATTGGCCAGCGAAAGGCTGTGGAAGTGACCCTCACTCCAGAGCAGCGCTCCGTATACGTCAACGAAAGCCCTGCCGTACCGATCCTCGACATCTCGGAGTATCTCAATCCTGCAACGAAGGGCAGGTTCGTTGAATCATTGCGCAACGCCTGCCATCACGTCGGATTCCTCTATCTGACCGGACACGGTGTAGATGACGACCTCAACACTCGCGTCAGCAATGTTTCCCGGGATTTCTTCTCTCGACCTGAGTCCGTCAAGCGTGAGATCGCCATGGTGAAAAGTCCGCATTTCCGTGGTTACACACCCGTCGGCGGCGAGGTGACCGGTGGCCGAGCGGATGTGCGTGAGGAAGTCGATCTGGGGCCGGAACGACCAGTGGCAGAAGATGCCGATCATCCGTGGCGATGCTTGCAGGGACCGAATCAGTGGCCCGAGTCGGTGCCGGAATTCGAGCCCACCATGACCAGATGGGCCGACGAAATGGACCGGTTGGGCCGCATACTTCTCGATGCCCTCGCCGAGGGACTGGGCATCGACGCAGAACACTTCCGGAACTGGGTCACCCCCGACCCTGAAGCAACGATCAAAGCGGTCCGTTATCCGGCGCCAGTTGCGGGGCAGCAGCCACAGGGCGTCGGTACACACCGAGATTTCGGACTGCTCACCTTCGTTCTACAAGATGCTGTCGGCGGTCTTCAGGTAGAACACGCCGACGGACATTACATGGAAGTGCCTTGCCTGCCGGGGTCCTTCGTCGTCAATCTCGGCGAGATGCTGCAGGTCGCGACCCATGGCTACTACAAGGCTACCGTGCACCGTGTCGTCAGCCCGCCGGCCGGCGTCGAACGCTTCTCCACCATCTACTTCTTCAACCCCCGCCTCGATGCCACGCTCGATCCCGTCGTCCTGCCTACAGACCTCGCTGATAGCGCACGCGGCGGAGCCAGTGACGATCCCGCCAACCCCATCCTCAGCACCTACGGTGAAAACATTCTCAAAGTTCGTCTGCGCGCCCATCCCGACGTGGCCGAACAGCACCACCGTGACCTTATCGACACCACCATCCGATGAGTTCGATCCGAACGAAGGACATGCTGTGACCGCAACCGTTGACACACCCGTCGACGCTCACATGAACCACACCGACTCCCGACCCGTCACCCAGACCGCTCAGCTGCCCGAGGGCAACCCGGGTCTGATTGGACTACCGCTCACCATCGTCGGCGCGTTGGGTCTCGGTTTCACCAACACCGGCATCGTTGATTCCGCGTCGGCCGCAATTCCGATCGTGATGTCAGCGACCTCGATCGGATTGCTCCTCGCAACCATCTGGGCCGCAGCCCTTCGGCAGAACGTCAATGCGGCCCTGTACTCGGTGTTCTTCGGCTTCTACGGGAGCTACGCCATCCTCTCACTCGGCCTCGGGAACGATTGGTTCGGCATCGACCCCGATCAAGTCACCACCACTAGCGCGATGTGGATCGGAAGCTGGTTGGTGACCATCACCATCCTCACCCTGCTCGTAATTCGCCTGCCCTGGTCATTCCCATTCCTCCTCGCCATCGTCGACTTGGCTCTTGTTTGCCTCCTTGTTGGGACACTGACGGCGTCTAGCGCGGCCACCCAGCTCGGAGGGTGGCTTGTCTTCCTATTCGTAGCGGTAGCAATCTACTTCTATGTCGCGGCGATGTGGGAAGAAACCGGCGGCTCTCCCCTGCCGATGGGGCGGCCCCTCATCAGCTGAATTCACGACACACCAGACCGCTGCTGTGGGTCGGCGCCTCTCCCGTGCCGGCCCACAGCAGCACACGATGGACCACCAGAGAAAGTAGAACGACCTTGCGCGACAATGCCACCAGCACAATTGATCTCGACAACTGGAACCGCGATGGACTACTGGTGGTCGAGGACGCCTTGAGCGCCCGCGAGCTCCAAGAGTTGCAGCAGTGGGTGTTCGATATCGAACACCGCCCGGGAACACCGAATCAGTTGCTGCAGTACGACGAAACGATCGCGGACGGCGGCACACGTAGATGCCGAACCGAAAACTTCGTGCCCTATCACGACGGACTACGAACATTGCTGACAGTTGGTCGCATCCCCGATATCGCTAGCTCCCTCTTGGGGGAGACCGCAGTTCTGTACAAGGAGAAGATCAACTACAAGGCGCCGGGCGGAAGCGGCTTCGCAGCTCATCAGGATGCCCCCGCCTACCCCTACGTGTCGAACACGATAGCGTGCATGGTCGCTGTCGATGACTCCACTTTGGCCAACGGCTGCTTGGAGATTGCGCGCAAAATGCACGCCGCGCAATTGCCCACCGATGCTCGCGGGTGCGTCGAACCTGAGGTAGCCGAAAACCTTTCGTGGGAGCCACTGCCCGTCTCCGCTGGTAGTTTGGTGTTCTTTCACTGCTACGTCCCCCACCGGAGCGGAGCGAACACTTCGGACTCCACCCGCCGCGCAATATACCTCACCTACAACGGTGAATCCGACGGTCAGCTTCGAGAGTCGTACTACGCAAAACGTATACACGATCTTGCCGATCAACCGGATCAGTTGAGCCTCATCGGGCATTTCTCAGGTACCGCCAAACCCGCCAGTTCATCGAACAAGGAAGGCCAAGCGTGACGATCACCGCGCAGGAACTGCAAGAGCTCTCGCTCCAAGAGATAGGTGCGTCAGCATTTTGTGATCGTCTATTCGAGTATCTCACTTTGGCAGGGCAAAGCCGCTACGACGAATCAGTCACTCAACTTGAGCATGGTCTGCAGTGCGCGCATCTCGCTGAGCAGGCCGGATTCGACTCCGCTGCTCAAATTGCTGCGTTGCTCCACGACATCGGTCATCTCATCTTGGACGAGCACGCTGGTCACAACGACTTCCTTGAGGACGATCTCGGCCACGAAGTCGTTGGCGCTCGTCTTCTGACTCGCTGGTTCGGAGCAGAGATTGGCCAACCCGTCGCACTCCACGTTCCGGCGAAGCGGTATCTCGTCGCCACGGACAGCGGCTATGTCGATGGCCTCTCTGAAGCGTCTGTGCGCAGTCTTGAGGTGCAAGGCGGACCGATGACACCCGACGAGGTCGACCGCTTCATTTGTCGCCCGTACCACCGACTCGCCGTCGATCTCCGTCGATGGGACGACCAGGGAAAAATTCCCGACGCACCGACGCCGCCATTGACTCATTGGAGACAGGCCATCATCGAGCTTGCGAATGTGGTGCTCCGCTAAAGGTTTTCGTCGATTTCTGGTTGTCGCTTCTTCTGGCCGAGCTGATCGCCTGCCAGAAGTTGCTGACGTGGGACGAAGGGGGTGGTGACGTGGCCTAGGTATCGCGCGGTCGTCTACATGCGATGCTGTTCGATTCGGGTTGAGACTCGGTGGAATAACTAGTGATTCGAGTTCGCCCGTTACATTCCCGTTCAGGAGCCGTAACGGCTCGTGGACACGGACAGGATCCCTGAGAATGCCTACACGGTTCTGCGACACGTACGAATGCTCCTATGGTGATCTGTGGTCGGAGTTGGTGGTGTTACATTCCGGTGGATCGCGGAGCCGCTCGCCTGGTTGTCGAACACGGTCCCCGAGCGGGCGGTTTTCGCCACACGCATCTGCTCGTGCCCCGCTTGTTTCCGCGCAGCGAACGACCCTTTTCGATCATCGAAACTGTCTCTGATTCGACTGGAGACGAGTTGAAACAACCCTGCCCGGAGAGGGGCGCGCCGAAACGCGTCCCCTCTGGACTCCAGAGGCCGTCTGAGGCCTAGTAATCAGGCTTTGGTGAGGGCGATTCAAGAGAAGAGCCATGAGAGGGCCTGGCTCACCAGCTCGTGGACGCCGCACCTCGTGGCGAGTGCCCCGACTATCTCGACGGCCTTTCTCAGCTGGTCCCGGGGCGTGCGAGGATCGCCAGATTCGCGGGTATCTGACGCGTTCGGGATGTTTGCCATTGCGCTGTTCGCTCCTTGGTGTGTTGGCCGGCGGGACTTTCAAGCCCGACGGTTGTCCCCTCTATCCTCGAGCTACAAGGCGACCTGCCTTAAACGCTCGGTGTCACAAAGGTTCTATCGCTCCTGGTCAGCGGCGTGCGTCAGAAAACAGGTCCTGTGGGTGCGGTGAGAGCGTGGAACCTTCCGAACGCGCGCTTCGAGGTTGCCTCCATCGACATTTCGAGACACCACTTTGAATTGCTGACGAGGTAGCCCGCAAGCCAAGTGAGCATCGCCGGATCAGCTCCGGCATCGAGCTGCCGGGCCAGCGATATTCCCTCTACAAAGTGACAGGGCTTGGAGATGCCG
>NZ_LVCT01000105.1:0-6051 GCF_001647205.1 Rhodococcus sp. EPR-134 | reverse complement strand
TCTGAACTCGTGCGGACCGCAGCGATGACCCTCTCCATCTGGTGCTGGTTGGTTGCGATCGCTTCGTTGATGAGCCGGTCGCGTTCTTCACTGTCGATGAGACCGAGTTTGTGGGCTATCCGCGCCGGCACGGGTATCGGTCGGTCGAAGTTGATGGGGACGCTGTCATCGCCGGGATAGTGGATTGGTTTCGTGACGTACAGCAAGTCGGTGTCCTGCGGGCTGGGGAAGTGACGAAGAATCATCTCGACGAGCAGTTCAGGTTTGAGCGGACCGGCTTGCTTGGTGATGAGCTCGAATCCAGGTACCGGCCGGCGACCTCTCGGCGTCAAGATTGTGGGCCAGAGGAGTCTGTTGCTGCCGGACGTGACGTCGAGGACCCGGCCGGAACTGAGGTGATCCGCCCAGACGTTGTCGAGAGTTTCCGTGGACGCGAGGGTGTAGGGCCGCCATGTTGGCGGCAGGATGAGGGTCCATCCGGGCGGCTCCATGATCAAAGCGTGCAAATGCCTTGGCGGCGGCGCGACCTCGGTGTGGACGAGCCAGGTGTGAAGATCAGCAAGATAGAGCTTTCGGCGTGCCCGCCATACCAGCCCGGCACCACGGCCCTCGGAATCGACTGCACCGTCCGCCCGAAGGAGTCGCTGGTGTTCGATCAGTAGGTCTGGCCATTCGGCGTCCCGGTCATCTTGGTTATAGAGAATTCGGTCCATCTGTTCGGTCTTCGGTCCGGACAAGAGCGCGCGGGCAATGGAATTCGCGGCGAGGCGTCTACGTTCGCCGTGCCATGCCTGATCGCCTTCCTGCAATTCGTGCGCCAGTCTGGTCGCCGGGCCCACTGGTCCGACTGCTCGTCTTTTCCGGAGGTCCTGGTCGCGCTTCTGCTTCTCCGCGTAAGCGTTCTCGAGGATTTTTAACTCTGAACCGGACAAGGTCGAGGCAACGACGAGGCGCCACAGACCGCGTGCAGTGCGTTGACGGATCAGCGGTTTGATCCCCTCGAGGTTGGCATCGGAAAATGGTTGGACCCGTGCGATTGCAGTCATCACGGCATCGGTGAGCCTGCGAGCTTGGTAGTCGCGATGGCCGCGGGCACGTGACTGTCCCGGCACGCTGAAGGCGAGCTGTTTCGCCTTTTCAGCAGCATCCTCGGGCAGTCGCAACCGCAGCTGTACACCGGACTTCGGCTTGCCTCGACCTGCTGGAGTGGGATAGCGCATCACCGTTGCAATGTGAGTCAGCCGATTGTCGCTGTCGTCATAGTCTCCGCCGGATCGTCGTCGTTGATCCTCGATGTACTCAGCCAGAAGTTGTCGAACCGTCGCATCACGCGAGAGCCCGCGGTGTTCTACCACCTGGTCGAGTGCGTCGGCGGCGCACTGAGGAATTCGAACATTCGTCTCCAGCATGAGTGAATTATCCGTCGCGATTCAACAGTCTTGATCAATGCGCGGTGCCGGCGTGCTTGCGCCATCTGTCCTGGGGCGATGACAGGTCCCTGCGGGGTGTGCATGTGCTGACGGTGTGTCCAGTTTTCAGTGCCGCGCTGCTGTACTTGGCGCAGGTCATGGCGTGGAAGCTGTCCAGCGTTGGAGTGGCCATTCAGGCGCGTTGAGCCCTGCCCATCGACCAGGTGGTGGGCGCAATGCCTCCCAAAAGTTTGTTGCGGTCGATCGATCGAACGGAGGTAAGGGAGGCAGTGTCATATGTGCGGAAATGTCGCTGGAGGTTTCCTCGTAAGTGAATTCGATTGCATTGGAGGCGATTTCGAGGTTTTCTGCCCGGGTCTCCTCCGGGCTGAGCGTGAAAGGTGGCCGTAGACGATGACTTTCAGGTGTTGCAAGCAAGAGTCGGTGCGGGCCAATCGGGAACATCACTAGTGCCGCAGTGGCAAGAGCGGGGGCGGGATAGCGTTGCTGCCCCGGCCAGCCGATGAGCACGACGGGTTCGTCGCAGGTCAGTAGCGGTTGCTCGGAGGTCACGAGCCACCAGGTGCGCTGAGCCAGAAGCGGGGCGATGTGTTTCTTCCAAACCTTGATGGCGGTGTCGATCGCAGCTGCTTTAGGCCCCGTGTACTCAGGTTGGAGCATGATTTCGTCGATAATCTGGTGGTGCCGTGCTGGTGTGTAGTCGATACCTGTTGCTGCGCAGAGGATAGGCAGTAGTGCGCGGTGGTCGAGTGCTTCACGGACGTTGAACCGATCGCGAGCACTGCTGATGTCCAGGTTTCCTGCACGTGCTCGGGGCGTGCGCTGGCTTTGAAGGCCGACGAACACGGCTAGATTCCCGCTCAGATTGGGATCGGTGATTTTCCCAGCCGCGCGATTGTCGAGCGATCGAAGCCACCGCGCAGCGGCGTCTTCAATCCTGGACATGTGCGTTTCGAACCACAGGTCCGGCTCCACGTCGGCGTCGATGTCGTCACCGACGATCTGATAGAAGAACTCGTCGTTTGCGATCGCGTCCGGCAGGTCGAGATCGCTGCGTCCTGTCGCGATTTCGGTGAACCGCACTAGCGGGCTTTCGGGTCCGGAGGCCCACCGTCGCAGATACATCTGTGGGACGAAGTGATGTATTCGTGTTCGCTGTGAATTGTTGCGTGTGCGTTCCTTGGATCGTTCGATCTCAGCGTCGCTGAGCCATTTGTTGGCACTGCCCATAGCCGATGACGATAGCGTTTGGGCCAAGCCGTTTTGCGCGGTGTAGATCCCGCGCCAACCCCCTGACATCAAGGAGCGGCCCCGTGCCAACTTCACAGTACGATCCGACCATGCGTACCGACTTTGACCGTGCTGCCGAAATTGCACGCCTGGCAGCAGAATTCGACTGAACCTGGTCAGGAGATGGCCTCGATCGCTAGTCCTCGTCCTCGTCCTCCGGTTCGGGCTCATCCATCCATGCCTGATATCCCGGACTCGTCAGACGCAAGTCGATCGCATTGACACCCAGGTGCAGTGAAATGACCGCTTTCGGCAGATCCCACCGGAGAGCTGCCTTTGGTTCGGGTTCGGCGCTCGTGGCTGTCCCCAGGAGTGCGGTAAATGCCACATCGAGGTTCGTGAACCCTTCGTCCAGCAGCGGGCGCACCACGGTCATGGGCGTAGCATCATCTGCCACGTCCGTGACGAAGATCGAGATCCAATTCATTCTGTGTTGCCGCCCGAACATTATCGATTCGGGCTGACCGACGCGGAGTCCGGTTCGAATCGAGGCGCCGGTTTGATCCAATTCAACGAGTTCCCATCCAGCCTGTGCGCAGAAGGGTTCGAGGTCGTCGACGGCCCAGGTCCAGTCGAATGCTGCGGCGAGGCGGGCGATCCGGGTGGCGCCTTCGATGTCGACGTGCATGTGCGGATGCTACTTCCTTCTTGATCGTTGTTGACGACGGATCAATCGTGGGGGCGTCGAGGTGAGGGTTGGCGGGTTGTCGGTTATCGGATGCCGGCACCGTAGGTCAGCACCTTGCCAGCCTCGCGTGGGTCGACGTCCGTGACGGCCGGTTGCGGCGTGCTGATGTTGACGACCATCGACTGGTCAACCTTCTTGTCGGTGTTCGCGGGCCAGGAGAGAGCGGTGAGGGGGTTATTGGTGGTGGATGAGGTCTGGGAGGGTCTGGGCCATTCGACGCAATGAACGGCATGCGTGGCTGCTCGGCTTATGGTGCGTGGGTGATGACATGCGGGGGAGGGACGCGGTCGTGGTTGGACTTGGCCCCGTCGTGATGTGGGAGGCTACGACCGCCTTGACGGCCACTGCCGAATCACCAACTCTGACTACGAGAGAGCTGTAAAAGATGCGAGCAGATATCGAACGCGCTGCCCAGGCGGTGCGCGTGGCCGCTGAGTTCGACTGGACGTGGACCGTCAATGACCTGCCGCCGTTCTGCGGTCAGGTCGGTTGGCAGTTCAGCGGCCTCGATGAGCAGGTGCCAGCAGCCGTGACCAATCTCGAAGTCAATCGCCCTGATGTGTCGGTGGGCGTCGCGGACATATCGACAACCGACTTGTCGCGAGCAATCGATGAGATCTCCTTCCGTGCCAGTGATGTGGTTCTCGGTCAGAGCGACTTGGAGCCTGAGCTGGATGAAGTTTTCAATGCACTCGTGGACCGGATGTTCGAACTGCTCGGGCAGCGGCCCACGGATTGGTGGATCGAACCGACCCGCGGCCTGCGCTGGGACCTTCCGGGCCTGGTGGTTAGGGCCCAGATCGGCGTCTCATCGGTCTGTGTGTATCTGCTCAGTCCTGCGTACCAGCAATGGTGCGACGAAATCGAGCAGAGCGCCGAGGATGAGTAACCGTGAGGTCGGTTGAGGCTGCGGCCGGCCCGACTCGCTGTCATTCCTGAAAATCGATAGCTTGCGCAGCTCGCACTAGGTGTATCCGGCCATCAGGTCCAAGTGAGCACTTCGAGGTACGTCTGATGTTGTCCCATGCCGGGACAAGCGGTGGAGCGCTAGCTCTCTGCCGCTCGACTGGCTGAGTTGAGCGCGGATGCGAAACTGCGGGCCAGCAATTCGGCATTGCCGGGAACCTCGACCATGATCTCTGTGCCGCTCGGGAACTCGATCGTCAGGTAGAGGTTGTGCGATTGTTTCTTGGCCATCGCACCGATCATGGTTCCGGCGCCCGGGTTGATCGCTGTACCTAGCGCCATGCGCGTGAGGGTCGTACGTTGCTGGGTGCCCCCGATCTCGACGGACGCTCGGACCCCAGCGACCCTGTAGCGCTGTCCCTTGTACGTCAGGATCTTGCCGTCGAGCTTGAACCCGCCGAAGACTGCCTTCTCCGGAGGCGGTGGGCCAACAGCGGGATCCACCGGCACATTGACCGACACCGCGGCCGGCGCCGGCGCCCGCTGCGGAGTCAAATCGTCGCCGAAGCCAAGAATCGGCTCGGCAGTTTGAACGGCAGCGTTGAGTGCGGCGACCAGCGCGCCGATCTTGTCCTTGCCAGTGATGTAGTTGAAGTCAGCACGGCCGTCACGGTTATGCCCTTTGCGTCCACGAAGGAGCAATCTCATCTCGCCGGGTTTGGATGCGGTCGCCTCACGCCAGGAAATGCCCTCGATTGCACCTACTGGGACTATCCAGGGAGACGCTGCCCGCTTATTGCGCGGTTGACGCCAGTGCGTGTGCTCGAATGTGACGGTCCCCGCCACGTCGTCGAACTCGACTGTGGACCCTGAACCGGCGTATCTGTAAGCGGCCATCGGAATATCAAAGCAGACGCTCTGGTGGCAGAACGCTGGACTCACGGCAATTGGGCGGTCCGGGTGATTCCGTTGGATGCAAACACTTAACTTTCCACTACGTCGTTGCCTTCACCAGAATTCTCGAGCCGTAAGGTTCTCTCCCGGCGGTCATCTCTGGTCGCAACTGACTATTCAGGAGTGCCGCCATGATCGTCGCCAGGGCTGTCTCGATATCCACGCTTCGTACGACTGCATTCTTTGCCGCTACCGCGATCGCGATTTCTACCTTGGCTGGATGCAGTACCGGACCCAGCACTGGTGACGCCGAGGTCTTGTCTTTCGAGGGACTCGAATTTCCGAGCACTATTGAAGTCGATTCGGCCGGAAACGTATTCGTGACGGACTGGGGCCACGATCGTGTTGTCAGGCTCGACGACGCGACTAATGAGCAGTCAGAGGTTCCCTTCCGAGATCTCACCGACCTTGCCAGTATCACGGTCGGGAGCGAGGGAAGCGTGTACGTCAGCGAGGGAGAGGGAACCAACTCGCAGGGACGGATTCTGAAGATGCCAGCTGGTGGCACCTCGCAGGAGGTTCTGACAACGCGTGAGCATCCAGGTGCGCTCGCTGTGAGTGATTCCGGGGTTGTCTACTTCTACGACTTCGGTAGCCCAGTCATCTACAAGTTCATTCCTGAAACGAAGTCAACCGAAATCGAAGTAGCTCTCGTCCATACAAATTTTCCGGGATTCGATCAGTACTTCAACGATATTGCTCTCGGAAATGACGGGAAACTCGTTGCGATCACGGGGCTGCCCGATCCTCGAATCCTCAGGGTCCTGTCATCGCAGATGCTGG
>NZ_LVCT01000104.1:0-8820 GCF_001647205.1 Rhodococcus sp. EPR-134 | reverse complement strand
GGAGTTCAGCACGAATCACACGACGTTCCAACTGGCGGAGTTCACCGGCAACGTCATATCGTTCAATCGCCCACTTGCGTGGAGGAACGTCTACTTCGACTGGGATCCCAAGCCTGGACATGCGGCTACTGCGGTGAAACCGGGCACCGTCAAGCCAACAGAGTGGCCGCCCATAGTCGCTACAGAGGACCCAAAAATCACACATGAATAAGAATGCGGGGCTACCCCCAGAGACCCCTGCCGCTGTGTCCATCGATCGTCGGGCATCTGGTGTGGAACCTGGATGCGTGGGGTCTCGTGAACTTGATTCACTGACGGCGTCGGTGAGGTCAGAGGGCACCGCTACGGTTCCAGATATGGACATGGATCCGTCAACGATTCCGAACCTCCCCGCCACCACTTCGGCTGGCGGACAGCTCTCGCCCTGGGGGAGAGGAGGCAACGAAGCGAAGGCCCGCGTCGTCGAAGCGGTCAGTCAGTCGCAGGCCTCGACGACAACCCGCGCGTATCGCTCGGATTGGAATCGGTTCGCTCGTTGGTGCGCAGCGAACGAACTCAATGCCTTGCCGGCGGCCGCGGAGACGGTGGCGTCGTACCTGGCAGAAGCCGCCTCCGAACCCCGGGAGGGCATGGGTCCGTACTCGCCGACGACTCTGCGCAGGTGGGTGGCGTCGATCAATTTCTTCCACAAGGCCGCGGAGCTGCCGCCGCCGGGCACGAGTCAGTTGGTGGCGTCCACGCTGGCCGGTTTGCAACGCAAAGCTGCGCGCGATCCGAACCGACGTAGCCGACAGCGAGAAGCGTTGCTGCTCGACGACATCGAACACATCCTGGTGACTGCTCGTGAGGGGTGCAGTAGTTGGGTTGACCAGGTTCGTGAACGCCGTGACTCTGCGCTGTTGCTTCTTGGCTTTGCTGGTGCGTTCCGGCGATCGGAGCTCGCGAACCTTGTCCTCGCCGATGGCCGGATGCACCGGGAGGACGGCC
Source organism: Rhodococcus sp. EPR-134 (assembly GCF_001647205.1). Taxonomy (NCBI): domain Bacteria; kingdom Bacillati; phylum Actinomycetota; class Actinomycetes; order Mycobacteriales; family Nocardiaceae; genus Rhodococcus; species Rhodococcus sp. EPR-134. The sequence continues at coordinate 7,833 of NZ_LVCT01000104.1, read as the reverse complement.
TGCATCTCCGTGTGCGGGTATCGAAGTCGGACCAGAGTGGTGTCGGACAGACCAAGGTGGCGCCTTTCGGGCGGGGTCATCATCACCGGTGCCCGGTCTGCGCGTACCGGCGATGGCATCAGGTGGTGTGTGCGTTCGATTCGGGAGGCCGGCCCGCGGTGATCGCGGAGCTGGCGCGGACCGAGCCGTTCACTCATCATGTGTGCCGCGACCACGGTGCCTCCCCGGTTGATGGGTTGGCGCCGTTGTTCCGCAAGATCGACCGGCACGGGAACATCAGCGAATCCGGGTTGTCAGGGGCGGCGATTCACAGCGTTATCCGGGTGCGGGCCAGTGCGTCCGGGTTCAGCGATGAGGAGGTGATGATGTTGGGTGGGCATTCGCCTCGCGCTGGGTTCGTCACACAATCGCTGTCGAATGGCGCAAGTACACATTCGATCATGCGTCAGACTGGGCACAAGTCCCCGGCCACGGTTGAAATCTATGCGCGCGAACGCAATCCGGCACAAAACAACGCAGTCATGGATCTCGGGTTCTGACCACTGGACGCCAGGGCGACCTACGCCCGCCAATTCCCCTCGCGTGGTGCACCTACGAGGGGAATTGGTTGTGCCCACACCGGCATATGTGAATCAGATTTGAATCAGGTCCATGATCATGTGGATGCCGAACGGAGCGCTGAGTAACAGCGCTATCCCGATGAGAGCGGCGACGATAAGTTGTTTGCTCTGGTGGATCTTGAATTTGTTGTAGGCCGCCAAGGACTCTGCATCTCGTCGCGTGTATTCGTCGAGGAGCACTGCATCGGCAGTGTTTGAGGGTCCGCCGTCTCGGAAGATCCGGACCAAGTTGTAGCGGTCCGCCCCGGTGAACCCGAGTGCCACGATGTTTGCGTCCTGGCCGTGCGTTGCGTGATTTGGGACATTCATTGCGCTATTGCCTTTCTGGTCGTGCATCTTCCGAAACGGAGGTTCCGGCGTGGCTGCCTCCTCACGATGCGGGGCCCTGGAGGAGGGCGCGGCACGTGTCCCGCGTAGGAATTGACTCGGCCTTCGAACGATTGACGTCGCACATACATTGTCGAGCACGCTCGGCGCACTCGATCATCGTGAGGCCGGAGACTCCCTGGTTAATTGACGAGACGAGGGCTCCCCGGGCTCCAGACATGAGACGAGCGTTCGGCTGGATACCTACTGATTGAGAGCGGAGCTGTGTAGCCGCTCGAAGAGGAGCGCCTGATTGGATGCGGCCAATGCCAGTGTCGCGTAAGCATTCGCGAGCTGGACATATTGGGTCGCAACGCCATCTGGGTCACCACTCTTGATCGCCTTGTCTGCGTCGTCAATTTGTTCCGTGGCTAGCACCGCGAATTCCTTCGCGCCTTTGCCAACGAGGGTTGCCTGGCCCGCAGCGAGATCTAGGATTTCGTTTCGCACGCGGTTTTTCGCTTCTTCGTCCATCGAATATCTCCTCGGTTCTGGTGGGCTGCTGAGTCCGTCACGTGAACCATAGCGATTTCGGCGGCCGCTGTGGCACATCGTGTTACCACAGCGTGAAGGGCAGTCCGGCCTGTTCTGCGAGATAGATTCGACGGTCGATTTCGGTGCTGTCTTCGTTTCGTTCGAGGCCTGCTCGGACAGCGTCAGCGATGGCCCGGGTGCGGCCGGCCGGTCCGCGTACGTCTGCGAGAGGGCTGGCGATGTTGCGGCGGCGCAGTTCGTATTCGCCGCGGTTTGTGCGACGGGTGCCCAGTCGCAGATGAGTCGGATTTGTACAGCCAGCGAAGTCACACTGATGGCACAGCACGGCGTCGTCGGCATTGGACCAGCCCAACCGTGGAATTACCCCGTATTCGAGCTGAAATGCGAACAGGTGGGCCGGGACTGTTCCCCGACGCGAGGGGCCTGGCAGGCTTGCTGCGCGGAAGGATCCATAGCCTGTTGATGACACCCCGGAAGTCCATGGCCAGCATTGGTCGTCCAGCCGCCGGTATCTTTTGGACTCGAAGCGAGCCACGATCGCGGGGTTCTCGAACCAGGATCGCCATATCCGTTCCGGGATCCGGACTGGTTGAGGTTCGCCGATCAAAGTCAGTTGGAATGCATGAGGTTCCGGCGCGGGTTCAGGCATCGAGGGAAGTGGCTGTGGTGCGTCGTTTCCGAATGTCATCAGCGGTGCACCTCCCGCGGTTTTGGACTGCTACCGGTACCAGCGTAGGCGGCTGGACAGTAATCGCAGACAACCGGGAGCGTTCGCGTACTCGGAACGTGAAGTGACATTGCGAGCGTCGGCGCCGTTCGGGTACGAGCTGGTGTGACGGTGTGCCGCAGCCAATAGGCACGTAGGGAAGAGTTGTATGTGAAATCACCGGCAGAACTCGGTCGGTTCGTACCAACATCATCGGAGGCTCCATGTCCACTTCCCCTGCCCTGACACAGATCCCGCAACTCTCGCCGGAAGCACCCCCGGGCGTCGCTGAACTCGTGGGCAAGTTCGACGGGTTCTGGTGGTTCGCCCTCGTCGTCGGGATCGCTGCCTTTGCGATCGGCTTCGCGTCCTATCAGGGGCGGATACGCATGACGGTGAGTCAGGAGTTCCCGTTGCTCTTCGGCGGTGCAATTGCCGCTGTCGTCGCAGGCGCTGCACTGATTTGGGGCGCGTAGCAGCGACACAGCCGACCCACAAAAAGCCTAAGCGGTGCCCCGAATAGCTATTCGAGGCACCGCTTTCGTACTGGTCGCTGCACGTTGTTGTCGTGTCCGTCGACTTCGCCGAGGCAGGCTCGGATATGGGAAATGGTTGGACAGCCAGCCCCAGGGCCGGCAGGGATGGGCTGGTGTCCACCACGCGGAACTATCAGTCACTGGCGGGTTCTGTCGCACACAGAAATGCCGCAGCCGGAACGCATCACCCGGGGGGGAGGGCTGACGTTCCGGCTGCGGGGGAGACCTGCACCCGCTCGGGGGGGTTGCGGGTGCAGGTGGCTTTCAGGCCGCGATCTCGCGGCGGTAGCGGTCTACGGCGGCGTGCCAGTCAGTGCCCGCGTCGGCGATCCAACCGGCCACGACAGCACCGTCGAAGGTGCGGGCGACTTCCTGGGTCGACACCTCGAGGAATCCCTCAACCAGGACACGAGGACCGGAAGTGGTGGAACCGTCGGCGAACACGACGAGCATGGCGCCCTCGCCCGCTGCGTTGTGCAACGCGGTCGAGATCATGTTGTCGTCGGTGATGTCGTCAGTGGCGTTCATCGTGTGCTCCTCGGCTCGGCGTTTGCTGTTGGGACAACTCTCTCTGGCGGGGTTCCGGTGTGCGGCACCGTCGAACAGCGCAGCCGTCGGGCTCACCTCCGCGTAGGCCACGGCATTTCCACCGGTGAACGGGGCATTCGACGAACGATTCGTAGGTCCGCGTCGACGGACAGGGTTCAGAGCTTCGGCAAGGAAGCGCCGCGCACGATTTGCGGCGGGACCGTGGCGGATACCGTAGGGCCATGCACGATCACGATGAACTCGAACGCGTGGGCATGGTGCTGCCTGTACGCCATCGAGCGCGGTGGTCACTGTTCACGGATTGGTGCATCGGTGTCGGCGCCACCCCTATCCCGGCAGACCGTGAGACGCTGATCGGATTCGTGCGCGCCAATCCGGCGGCGTTGTCGACACAACGGGAACGACTGGCGGCTGTGCGGGCAGCTCATATGCACGCTCAGGTCCCGGTGCCTGCCAAGGCCGATGCGAGGGCCGTGAGAGGCGGTGGCGGTCACGAGTGGCCGTCGAGCGAGGCCGCACAGGTGGTAGCAGCGCTGCCGTCAGCTGGATGGCCGTCGGGATTGTTCGGCCGCCGGGATGCGCTGCTGTTGGTGTTGTCGAAGGCCGCTGGAATGTCCTACGGGCAGATCGAACGGCTGCAACGAAGCCAGGTGCGGGTAGTCAACTCGACGTTGCAGGTTCAGGTTGGCCAGGTGTGGATTCAGGTGCCGGCCAACGATGATCCGCGCGTGTGTCCGGCTGCGGTGTTTCTGCGCTGGGCGCGGTTGTTGGCGTATGTGGACAGGTGGCCTTCGACGGCGGCGGTCGCGGCCGCGCTCGCGAAAGCTCAGCCGATGACCGCGCAGTCGCAAGAGTCGTACGCAGCTTTGCCTCAGGTGGTCCGAGACGGCCCGCTAGTGGTGCCCATCGATCGGTGGGGCGGCCTGGGGATGGGGCGGTGGCGGCAGAGTGCGCGCGCTCGGTGGGGGTTGAGCGCGACGGCGATTGGGGAGATCGTGGCCGCGCACCTATCTGGCAATGGTGGCCGGCACGTGGGGTCGGGCTGGGATGGTTTGCCCCGGATGCCCGAGCTAGAGGACGAGCCGGACAGCCCACCGGTGTCGACGCTCAGTGATGTGGATCCGGCAGTGGGTTGGCACGCGCGGGCGCGGGCGCAAGAACAGTTGGCGAATGTGCGGGAGACGCTGAACGACGTGGAGCGGGAGGCTGAGGCGTTGGCGGCGAGGATCGCAGCGATCCTCGCCGATGACAACGAATAGCGTTCACGCCCTTCGTCGATCAGATCCGCGCTTCGGAGATCAACGTGTTCGAAGTCGATGGGCTCTGATGAAGCTGTAGGCAGAGGCCGTGAGGGCGAGGACTCCCGCGACGAACATGGTTCGGGTGCCGATGACGAAGTCCAGGGCCGCGACAGCAAGCGCTACGACGCCGAAGACGTTGTGGCGGATCACTCCCGCCCTGGTTCGGTGTTCCGTTTCCTGATTCGCGGGCCGGTTGTTCGCTGGATCGGTCACAGTTGGCCGTCACGGATGTGTGGTGTCGTCAACTGTTTTTGGCTGCGAATGACTGCCAGAGCTGCGCGCAGGCTGCGGGCTGCGGCGTCGAGATGGGTGGTGATGTCCTGGTTGGAGGCTTCGCCTGCGAGGAATGTTTCGACTTCGTCCGATGCGGTTGGACCTGAGTACAGGTCTCGGAGCGCTTCGCGAGCATCGCTGATTCCGGCGAGAGAATCGTCGAGGGCGGCGAGCATGGCTCGCAGCTTCTTCTCGACGGCATCAACATCCGCGCCGAGGTTCCGGTTCGGAATGCCTGAGACGGAGTGCAGTGCGGCGCTCACGATGCATCCTCCAGTCGATTGGCGGTGGACGCTGTTCGATCCACCAGGTCCTTGATCCGGTCTGGGCGGTACCCCGCCCAGTGGTCGTTTCCAGCGACTACGACCGGCGCTTGCAGGTATCCCAAACTCATGACGTGTTCGCGGGCTTGAGCGTCTTCGGTGATGTCTATGACGGCGTACTCGATGCCGGCTTTGTCGAGGGCGCGGTAGGTCGCGTTGCACTGAACGCATGCGGGCTTGGTGTACACGGTCACTGTCATGTCGTCCCCCTGGGAAGTGAGTAGATCCTTCTGCTATCGTATCTCGAAAGTCCTTGCGTTGCAACCCTTTTCAAGATTTGACGATGATGTTTTGACCATGAATGGTTTTCCCTTTCATCTGCCTGACGGTTACAACGGTTGTACGGCAACAATTTTCAAGAGAATATCTGCCTACATGGCCGCCCTTGATTCGTCGGGCTGGGCGAGATCCGGCCGCCAGCCTCGGCCACCTCAGCGTGTTCGCCGTAGTCGGCATCCAAGTCGACACGACCAACGAAGCGGCGATGCGGATCTCTTGGACTCCTAAAATGGGGACAAAAATTAGCATGTATTAGCAGCTCAGAGATACTGCATAGTATTGCATTCACAGCATGTCCAGACAGTGAATAGTCCACAGCGATATCAGGATGCCCGCGCACCCTGAAGTATCCGCGGCCGCCGTGAGAATCATGTAGACACGAACACCCGCACAATCCGGAAAGTCATGGACGGAACCGCCGGACAGGACCGACGCGGAAATCGGCCGGCGACGGACGTGGATCCGGTGGGCACAGGGGGCGGCGAGTCACCCCTGCGCCCACCGGCGCTCGCGCCACCGGATCAGACGGAGGCAGATCCTGGTGAAGCCTTGTAGACGGCTTCGGTGTGCCGGTCCTGGTAATCGCTGGAGGGGCGCAACCCAGCTGCGATCTCCGCGGTGACCAGACACGCACCGGCCGACTCGACCCACCACATCCGGCGGGCACGGCCCAACTCGTCGACGACCCGTCGCCGATAGTTCGGCCCGCAGACGGTGAACTGCTCCAACGCCGCCAGCCGATCCTCTGCGTTCGGCACGTTCTTCAATGCGTCTCCACGCTGGTTGATGCTTGACATGATGTCCTCCTGGTCGGGAACCGTTGGTATGTCCACTGTCTCGCCGCTCGGCAGGGTGCGCGGCACGTGGCGCGCTAGCGGGTCAGTGCTCGGCGCGAGCTCATTCGGGCGTTGCCGATATCGGCGCGACCTCCCGCGTTGGCTCCGTCCGCGTGGGCGCGGCCGTCCACATTTCGCCGCACCTTGAGTTGCCGGATATTGGGATACTCGAGCCGAAGCGCAGCGGCTGCACGGTCAGCGTCGTTGACGTGCACCAGATCGCTGCCAACGATGTCGTATGCGGCGTCCTTCTCCGCGACCTCGAGCCGGGTGGATACAGCGTGAATGAATCCGAGCATCCACGACCGACGAGCCCTGGACGTCGACGACGCGGAGACGCCTTTAACCTTGGCTGCACCGGCATTCATCTGCACCGAGAGAAGCGCGAACAGCAATTTGAGCCGCTCGATATTTGCGGCGGTGCCGAACACCTTGCGGCGGTCAGACTTACTCACTCGAATGGACGAGCAGTGCAGTGCCCCGGCAAGCGCGTTGAAAAGGAGACCGCGATCGACCTTGTAGGCGCCGGAGATCTCGATTTCGTAGACGATGATCTCGGCAGGGCCGGAACCGCTTACCCGTCGCACTTCGGCCTCGTCGACACCGTATTTGGCGATCAACTCGAACGCCTTCTGGTTGAAGACGTCCGCTTCGGGTGTGCCTGCAACGCTGTCTGCCTGCGCGAGCAGCTTACGAATGCGGTCAATCCTGTCGTCGCTCATTGCGACCTCCCTCGTCCCGTTCGGTTACCTTCTGCGACTACGTTCGCGAACGACCACGGTGACTGCGGCACCTCCGCAACCTCGGTACCGGCCGATCACCAGCAGCAACGACATGAATGCGGCGGACAGGACTCTCGACTGCGGGCGCCCCTGTTTCGGGCCGCATACACCGGAACCGGGCTCGATACGGTGGCCCTTCGATTCACTCGTCATCGAATGAGAGGACTTCCCATGACTGTTCGCCGAGGTTTGGTCCAGGCGACTGCTATTGCCGCCTCCGCCGCGATCTGCGCTGCCGGGGCTGCCACGATCGCGGCTGGCACCGCGTCCGCCGCCCCTCCGGCCGCTGTTCTGCAGGTCACCGGCACCGACATCGTTCCTGTTCCTGCCGGTCCGTGCTTCGGCACGATTCACGTCGACTTCGAGGTGGTGCCGGGACATCCTGATCAGACAACGGTGAATCTCACACCGAACGGCACCTACGGCTCGATCCCGGGGTGTGAGGTGCCGGTAAACGTGTCGTGGCAGAACGGCATTGCGCCGTTCAATCACGTTGAGTCCACGCTGGCAGCCAACGGCCGGACCAGCACGACCATCACCGCCGGACAGGGTTTGAGTCTGGTCAGTGTCGGGGCCGGCGCGTATCTGGGTGGCCTTCCGAGTTGGGTGTCGAGCGGATACCTGTGGCTGTAGCTGTAGCCGACTCACATGGGAACGGCCGCAACACACCTAATCGTGTTGCGGCCGTTCCCATGTGTGGATGAAACGATACCGCCGGATCGAAGCGATACGTCTGGATCTGGCGTGGTCGCTCAGGCCGCTGCAAT
>NZ_LVCT01000103.1:0-1731 GCF_001647205.1 Rhodococcus sp. EPR-134 | reverse complement strand
GGCGACCACATCCTCAAGGTGCCGAACGGATCGACTGAACCCATTGAGCTCTCATTCGGCGAACTCAACCAGCCGTCCGATGTCGCTATCGACGATTCCGGCAACGTGTACGTCGCAGACCGGAACAATCATCGAGTTCTCAAGCTGCAAGCAAACGACTGACCTGGCCAGCGCCCCTGCACTTCAAAACGACGACCACGGTGTGACAGAAAAGGCTCGCATCGATCAGTTAGGACGCCCGGCCTGCGACGATTCCGTCATTTCCGGGTGATGATCGTCCGCAGTACGAAGCGGAAGACCACGGCGGTACCAGCTCCGACCGCGACACCGGCTATCGCGTCGGCTAGGAGAACCCCGACAGTGACACCGAGGACCGCGGCGGCCGCGATCGCCAATGCGACATCGGTAGGCGCCGGCCGAGGACTGGTGATCGGAGGGCCCTTTCGCGACAACCGACGACGTACTCGCAGAGAGCATGACACGGCACCGCAGCACGCGGGACTCGGACCATCGCGGTTCAATTAGAAAGGTGACGTGCCTACCCGCTGCTGCGTTCACTACCGGAAAGAGGCTCTGATGGCTGGGACGATCTTCTTCGCGTCGGGAGCTCGCTGGACTGCCAGTTCGTCAGTCTTTGCTCTCGCTCTGGAGGCGCTGATTCCGATGATCTCGGACCTAGAGACTCACGAGGTGGTCGTTGCTCTCAGCGAAGGCAACGTCGGAATGCTCGACGTCGAGGATTTGCCGCCGCACGGAAGAGTCGAGGTGTTGCAAATTCTAGAGGACGGGCGGCATTGGGAATCGGTACAGACGATGATCACCGGTGGACAAGAGTGGATCGATGCCGTCGAGAAACCGATGGCGGAACTGTCAGACCTCGCGGCCGCAACTATGGCGACGTGACAGTGAAATTGACGACTCATCGGCGGTAGCAGAAAGTGCCCCTGGAACTACTCGCACCGTTGGCATCGAAAGACTTGTGCGGGTGTCGGTCCTACGCTGTTCAATAGAGGCAGTAGTCGAGGATGAGGAGGTCAGACCATGTGTGGGCGCTACGCACGAAAGAGCACAGATAAAGAATTGCAGTCATTTTTCGACACCATGCACACCGTCGGCGACGAACTCCCACCGTCCTACAACGTCGCACCTACACAACCGGTCCGCGTGATCCTCGAACGAACCCCACGCGAGGAACCCGACTCCGAGCCCCAGCGCCAGCTCAGAACGGTCAAATGGGGCTTGCTCCCGGCCTGGGCGAAAGACCGGAAGATGGCGTCCAAGTTGATCAACGCCCGCAGCGAAACCGTCACGGAGAAGCCGTCATTCAGAAGTAGTGCTTCCAAAAGGCGCGCCATCATCCCGGCCGCCGGATACTACGAGTGGATGAAAAGTGAAGCAGGGTCGAAGATTCCCTATTTCCTTCGCGGCGAGGACGATATTCTCGCGATGGCCGGGCTCTACGAGTTGTGGCCCGATCCTGAACTGCCCGAAGATGATCCGGACAAGTGGGTATGGACCTGCACAGTCTTGACTCGGCCAGCCTCAGATTCCTTGGGGCACATACACGACAGATCCCCGCTGATCCTGCCCGAATCGTTCCGGGAACACTGGCTCGACCCGAACCTCACCGACAAAGGCGAGGTCCAGGCCATGATCAACTCAGTTCCGGAGCCGCATCTCGAGCCCTACGAAGTCTCGACTGCGGTGAACAGCCCTCGCAACAACAACCCG
>NZ_LVCT01000102.1:0-2851 GCF_001647205.1 Rhodococcus sp. EPR-134 | reverse complement strand
AGCGTCGTGGAGCCGAAACAGAGCTGCCGCTTCGAGCCCATCCCGCAGGTACTCGTACTCCCCCACCAGCGCTGAGCGCAGAGTCAGCTCGTCGAGGTCCGATCCAGCATTGAGCAGCGCGCGGAGGGCTGTGTCATCTCCGCGTACCGGTTGCCCGAGAAGGTCTTCCGAAGCCTGCTCGAGGAAGTCCGCGAGGGAGGAGAGTGCTGAATTCGGCTCCCCGGACGAACCCGGTGCAAGGACGAAAGGCACAACGCGTGTCGGATCATGGCCAACAGCTCTCCACCTCCCGGACTCGTATCCGTAGGCGAAGTTCAGGATTTCGTCGTTGCTTGCGGTGTCGAGCCACCAGGGTTCGGCACCGTGATCGCACAAGACGGCGCGGCCGCCCTCCAAAACAGGATCAGGGTCGTGCCGATCGAAACCGAAGATCGCAGCACGGCCGCCCGAAAGCGAAATGAAGTCGAAGTGTGATCCGCCGCCGTCACGGTAGGTGACTCGATTGTTTTCGATGGTGAAGGTCGAATGGAGGTCAGAGAAGGAGAAAACTGCCGCGTACGCTGCCGCCCATCCCGCGAGCATCCGATGTGCTGCAGCCGGATCCGGAAGGTCGATTTCAATCGGAGTCATCGTCAGACCGTAACGCTCACCCCAAGTGCGCTCGGCCCGGCGTGCGCCGCACCACAGGATCACCTGCCAGCGGAAGTCCGCGGCCACTGGAAGCATGAGCACATGCTCACTATCCGGATCACCGACAACGCCGCAGCATTCCTCGGTCTCGGCGTCGGGTTCTCCACGATCGACCCCACCGACGGCCTCACACCGCAGCTCAGGGCGAAGTTGAATCGCGGAATAGAACGCCGCGGAAAGCTCCTGGTCTGGGCGGACTCACGTGCCGACGACGCGAGTCCTCCGGCGAACTTCTTCGACTACACCGGGTGGGAATGCAACGACAGTTCATTCCACCTCGAAGACTATGTGCCACTGCGCGCCCCGAATGCCGTCGCTGAAGACTTCCTTCCCTCCGGCCTTCCGGTCGAGTCGATGGGACCGTTCATCACCAGATCCGATCAACGCGCGTTGCTCGAGCAAGGCATCGCGTTCGCCCGCGAATTCGCTCAGCTTGTCTACGATCTGCCCGAACCCACCCCCGTTCGCTGCATGATCTTCGTCAACAGCAATTGCGGAACCTTCCGGTTTCACCAGATCGAGCCCGGCGTGGAGTGGACCGCACTCAACCGCCTTGAGGACGACTACCCCACCAAGTTCAGCAGCAAGGGCGTCGTCGTCGACATCATCCCCTCCACCACCAGAACTTATCGGTGCCAAGTCTGTGGATACCCTGGATTACGCGAGCGGCCCTATGCCCGAGATGGTTCGGGTTCCGGCGAGAGGTGTCCAGCGTGCGCGTTCACGTTCGACGCGGCCCCCGGCGCCGACCAGCACCGCCACAGCAGGCAATCGAGCACGCATGAACAGTGGCGTGAACGCTGGATCTCCGGCGGAATGCGGTGGCAGAGCGCCCCGGAGGTGCCTCAACCAGTGATCTGGGAGCCGGTCAACGAACTCGCCGAATTACTCACCATGCGCCAGCGACCACCACAATGATGCAACGAAAACAGTGTGCCGTTACGATCCGGTCGATCCCAGGAACGGCGTGGGCTCGCTTGTTGCACAGGTGCTCAGTACGCGGTTGATGGCATCCTTCTCTGCCTGGGTGACCCACAGGTTGTAGGTGGACTTCACGTCGACCTGCGTGGCGACGTACCGGCAGCGGAAGTCCTTGTTGGGTGGGAGCCAGGTCGCGGCGTCGCCGTCACTTTTCTTCTGGTTTGCCGGCCCGTCGACGGCGAGGAGGTTGCGGGGGTCGTTCGCGAGATTGCGTCGTTCACGCTCGGTGAGTTTCTGAGCACCGACCTGCCAAGAGTTGCTGAGTGCGACCACGTGGTCGATCTGCACGGCGGAGGATGTTGTCTGCCCGCGTTGGAAGTTGATCGTCGTCGCAGTGTACGGGTCATGGAGTACCCCGGAGAGCACTGTGCATTGCTTTTCGCCGTTCTTGAATGCGACGTTCGCAAGATCACGGGTCAAGACGTCATTTCTTGTGTCACAACCATTGTGGCCAAATTCGACGTCAACATCATCTGTCCATGCGACCCCGAACTGATCACGGGAATAGCCCGTCTTGGGTGCGCGCCCCTTCACAGGAAGCGTTTCGAGAAGAGTCGTCGCGCGGTCGAGTTCTGTGCCGGTCAGCTGCCAATTCCGAGGTGCTGACCCGTCGCTCGTGGCGTTGAGTGCGCTCGGTTCGACCTCTGCTCCTACAGGATTCACGATGCCCGGGTCAGCGGCGATGGGCGCATTGAACTCGCAACCGCTGATCGCCAACGCAAGGATGCCTGCGAAGGCGCCGGCCACGAAGGACGTCGCTACATGGCGGATCGGTTTGGTTGAGTGTCGAATTCCGAACACTGAATGTCCTTTCGGTGAAGTTGTTACGTATCGGGTTTGGGCAGTATCAAGTTGTGCGTTGATGAGTTTCATCAAGTGAGGTGGTGGATGCGGCACGCACGATTCGGCGGGCTGATCGCTGGGCCACTGATGGGTTCAAACACGCAGATGAGTCGGGAGGTAAGCGCGCTTCGGCATAGTGTCGAGGTCAGTCAGCGCTCCAGCCTTTCGATTTCGTTGGTTTGTAGATGTTCGCCCCAGGTTTGAGTGCGTACGTCGGCGCATATCGGGCAGTAGGTTTCACCGCGGGCGCAGGTCCACCCTGCTCGCGTTTCGTATTCGTCTCCAGTGCAGTAGCTTTCGCTCATTACTTCTCGAAGATCCGTTGTTCCGCACGCGT